>JAPLMV010000225.1 GCA_026386835.1 Planctomycetota bacterium
AAGCCGTGGATTCAGCGAGTATGGTTTTGCCTGCTATTTTCCCGAAACGCCGCCGGAAATAACAAATCCCATCGCTTCCGAGCTGACGATATTCAGGGGCTGAACTGCTTCTTTGGGGACAATCAGGGTATTGCCTGCATAGTTATATGCCTGCGGCAAAAACACGGCGACATAACCATGAAGGCCGAACTGCTCCAGGTCTTCTCTTGTAACAAAACCGACTACTTTTACGCCAGAATCCTTACTAAGCGTTACCAGCACCGGCTTATCAAATCTTTTCTTTTCGCCGGCAAAGGCCTCGATAAGGTCCTTGATAGAATTGTAAAGCAGTTTCACCAGCGGCAGTCTTTTGAACGTACTATCAACAAACCCAAAGAATTTCCTGCCGGCAAAATTTGAGGCCAAAAATCCGATAATGATTATCAACAGAATTGTCCCGAGAATCCCTGCGCCGGGAATGGTTATCTTAAATATGTTGCGAAAGGTGTTATCCAGGCCGATAAATGCCCACCAAAGAACAGAGACGGTAATCGCAATCGGGACAAAAATCAAAAGGCCTCTTAAGAAATAGGTTAAAAGTTTTTTCATTTCAGAACTCCAGATAAATCTGTTTAGTTTTTCTTCTTTGAGTTTTGCTTAATATAAGACATCGCTGCAAAAACATACAGAATAATCGCAGGAACGAAGAAACACAGGCATATAACTTTTATATGCCCTTCAGTTATAAGTCCATATAACGGCTTTGAACTGCTCGGCCAAAGCACCTTAACATCCCACTGGTAAACGCCGTCAATGATAACGTGCAGCCAAATGCCAAGCACACCTGATATAATCATTTTCCAAAGATTCGTCTGGTAAGGCAAAAGAAATATTTGCATAATCTTTTTGAAAAAGTGCCGTAACGGGTATGCCGCTATTGCCCAAAGTGCGCCTGTTGCCGCACCAAGCAGGAGGGTGTGAGTATATAAATGATGGCCGAAAACAAGCACCTCAATGTCAATTATAACATTAGCGAGCATAAAAATGGGAATGTCGAGGTATTTTTTGAACAACAGAGCGAAAAATCCGCTCGGCCCGAAATGATATGGTGTAAACGGCATCGAAATTCCTTCCTATGCAAGTTCTATGTTGAGGTGCCGGCTAAAAAACCATCTTTTTGCAGGTAGTTGCAGACATAGTCTTTTATTGCGTCTTCGAGAGTTGCGGTTTGTTTTTTATAGCCGGCTTTGCGGAGTTTGGATATGTCGGCCTGTGTGAAATATTGATATTGACTGCGGATTGACTCCGGCATCTCGATATACTCGATATTCGGTTTTTTGCCCATCGCGGCAAAGGTAGCTTTTACAAGGTCGTTCCAGGAACGTGCGATGCCGGTGCCGATATTAAACAACCCGCATGTCTTAGGATTATCGAGGAAAAACAGCGTCATATCGACGGCATCTTTGATGTAAATAAAATCGCGGACGTATTCGCCGTCGGTATACTCTGGATTATGTGATTTGAACAGACGGACCTTGCCAGTGGCCTGTATCTGTTCAAAGGCCTTTAGGATAAAGCTTCGCATATCGGCCTTGTGGTATTCGTTGGGGCCAAAGACGTTGAAATATTTTAAGCCGACAATTTTTTTCAACAGCCCATTCCTTTGCGCCCAGAGGTCAAAGAGCTGTTTGGAATAGCCGTACATATTCATAGGATGCAGGCAGTTGATTTTTTCTTCATCGTCGCCAAATCCCTCTGAGCCGTCGCCATAAGTAGCGGCACTTGATGCGTAGATAAAGCGGATATTGGCGCCGATTGCCCACTGGGCCAGGAGTTTGGTATATTCGTAATTATTTTTAACTAAGTAAGAGGCATTTGTTTCAGTTGTGCTTGAACAGGCGCCTATATGGAAAACAGCTTTTGCCGGCGTGGAGATTTTGTTTGCAGCGACCATTTCGAGGAAATAGCCTTTCTCGACGTAGTCCGCGAAAGACAGATTACGCAGATTCTTCCATTTTTCATCGCAGGCAAGTTCATCAACAACGAGGATGTCGGTGACGCCCCTGTTGTTTAATGCGGCGATTATAGCAGAGCCGATAAAACCAGCCCCGCCAGTAACTATTACCATTGGCAAATCCTCTAAATTCACAGATAAACCTGCATAAGCTTAATTTAACAAACTAATTATGTCAAACGTTTAACAGAAAATGAGCGCATAAAAAAACCGCCCGAACTATGAGCGGCTCGAAAACAACACCTCCCAGGACTCTCTTGCCTCAGCACATAGCAATGTAGCTTGCTATTGCCAATAACAGGATCCGTCTTTTATTAAAGACAAACGGAACCCATTTCTCGTAATATAACCTCTTCATCGCCATACCACTAAATCCCCCAAAAATACTTCTAATTCAACAACCGTATTATAATCTAAAAAGGTATCTGGAATCAAGAAAAAACGTGTTCCTCAAATATAAGTACTTATTAACAATATACTTATGAAAAATTAAGTGAGTTATTTTTTTATACCCAAACGGGGTGAAATTTGCAAAAAATAAAGCAGCCAGACCGAACTCGCCGGCCTGGCTGCAAAAGTGTGCTGATTCACAAAACAATTTAAAATTTACTGCTGTGCGTCATCCAAAATCAAGCAAATTTGCTAACTGCCTCAGCGACAAGCCTGGCTATAGGCAAATGCTGCGGACAACGATGCTCTGCGGCGGTGTAATCGACGTTTAGAAGTCTATTTCTTGCCTCTGACGGAATCTGAGCGAAGGTTTGCCGGGCCTCATCCTGCAGGCCGTAACTATTGTAGTACATCAGAGATCGCATAACCTCGTTGACATACAATTTATCAGCCAACGCCAGCTCGCAGATTTGTGAGCAGCCGGCACAATACCCACTGCATGTCGCAAGGGCATACTCGTTGAAAACATCCTTATCGGCCTGCGTGAGCGTGGTCCTGTCAAGTACAGCGGCAATATTCAATGTTAAATTAGTAATATTGTCTCCGCCTAAACAGGCCACGGCAATTCTTTTATCTTCAAGCACAACTTTTACCTTTGCCTGGCCTTCGGTAAAACCGCTTTTGAGAAAATGGTCTGCAAGCTTCTTGTCGCCTTCCGTCTCAACCTTGTGCCCTTGAACCTTCATAGCAATAAGACCGATGTTCGCCTTTGAGCAGGCCTCAACAGCATCCTGCATTTCAGCATCCTGCATAAGCCGGAAATTGTAGCTTGGCATTATTGCATCAATCCAGTCGAGCTTTGCCGCACCGGCAAGGCATTTAGCCATATTGCTGTGCGTACTGAAACCGAAGAACTTTATAAGTTTTCGTTTCTTGGCATCCGCTGCCCACTGTTTTAGTTCGCTGGTTAGGCTTGCAGGGTCAGACAAACCGTGCACGCCATAATACAAATCGATGTAATTTGTATTCATCCTTTTTAGGGATTCCTGGAGGCGATTCTCAACATCGTCAATATTTTTAGCTCCGGAGGCCTTGCTTACAATAAACAAATCTTTTCGAATGTCCGGGTTTTTAGCGATGAAGTTGCCGATACCAATCTCACTGTTCCCTCCTGCATAACCGGAAGAGGTGTCCCAGAAAGTTACGCCCCAGTCAGCAGCCTTCTTTAGAACAATTTGCTTATCAACAACATTGAACATAATACCGAGAGCCAACACCGGCACCTCAACTCCTGTTTTGCCTAATACTCTTTTAGGCATCTGTGTGAATTTTTCTTCTTTTTCCTTTTTGGGTTTGTTCGGCTCATTGGCATCGGCTTTAAGCTTACCGGCAGCAAGAACCACACCAAGCCCTGAAGCACCGACGGTCTTCAGGAAATTTCTTCTGTTAAGTTTGTTAGATTCCACGTCCATCAGTTCACCTCACAAAATTTATACTAATAATTTTCTGTCAACACTTCGTGTCTCGCCCTCTGGCCAGACCCTTATAGCTTTTATACCGCTTACGGGACATTCGTGTTCGCAGATTCCGCAGCCGATACATTTTTCAATATCAACAAACGGTCTTTGCAAACGCACCTGAATCTCTATTTTAGTGCCTTCAGCGGGGATTTCAACAAATTTTTCGCTGCTGGAAATTTCTATGGAATTTTCAGTATTTGCGGTGATTTTTCTGCGTTCCCAGCCCTGGATTGCACAATAATAGTCGCCTGTGGCAAATTTGCCCGAAACCATCGCCGCCTCGACTGTCTCTAACATTGTGTCGGTCGCTTTTTTTATGGTCAGGACACCATCCCTTACCGTATCGAAATGTTCATGGACATAAATTGCCTTTGGGCTAACAGGGCAGTTTTCCTCGCAGACGATACAGGGCTTACCCATAGACCATGGCAGACATCTGTTGCGGTCGAGAAAGGCGGTGCCAAGTCTAATTGGGCCGGCTGCGGCAAATGAACCTGTACCATGTTTTTCATCGAGGGTAATAGGCCTTATCGCCGAAGTCGGACAGATATGTCCGCAGGCCGCGCAGTTTAACTGGCAGCCGCTCGAACCGATGCGGTTATTTAGTACTGGAGTCCAGAGATTTTCCAAACCACCTTCGATACCGGCCGGCTGAATAACATTCGAGGGGCAGATTCGCATACACTGTCCGCACTTGATACATCGTTTCAGAAACTCCGGTTCTGCTAATGAGCCGGGCGGTCGGATAACACTGTGATGCCAGTTGCTGCCGAGTTTGTTACTTAGCCGCATCGCCGGTACAGCCAGGAAACCGCCGGCAAGAGACAACACAAAACCCCTGCGGGAAATATCAGGGTTCGTTATCTCCCCTGCCAACGAAGGAACTGTCTGATAGGCGATTAAATCATCCTTGCAAATATCGAGGCAGTTAAAGCAAAGCACGCATTCACTTATCCTCATATTGCCTGCCGGTTCGCAGCCGCCTTCGCAATAACGTTCGCATAATTTACAGTTGATGCACTGATAGGCCTTTTTGCCGATGCGCCACACGGCAAATCGGTCGATTATTCCGAATAACGCTCCGAGAGGGCATATAAACCTGCAGTAGAATCGAGGGATAAAAAGATTGAGTAGGATAGCGGCTAAAAAAATCGCAAATACCAGCCATGCGCCTTCGTAAAACCTCTTCATAACCGAGGTAAAACTTGTGCTGTTGTCAAAAATCGGCAGCAATACGAGATTAAAGGACCGGCTAACCAGCGGTATCGGGTCAAGCAGCCCTGTCTGCAAAGTCGCCGCCAGGGATGGAAATGCCGCCATAAAGAGAAACGCTATGAGAACAAAATATTTTATGCACTGGGCTTTTCGATATTTGTTAAGCTGAATTTTTTCGGAAGTCTTTTTGGTTCGATTGGCCAGGAAACCGGTAAAATGATGAATCGAACCAAAGGGACAAACCCAGCCGCAGAAAAACCTGCCGAATATTATCGTCAGCACCACCGTAACCAGCGCCCACAACAAAGGCCAATAAAGTGTGTGTGTTGTCAAAATCGTACCGATCGCCGCCAACGGGTCAAGCTGAAGAAACCAGTTTACAGGCCAGCCGCGAAGCTGCCATAGTTTGTCACCGACGGTGGTAACAATACAGAATAATACAAACAGCGTGAAAAAGAAAATCTGGCTTATTCTTCTCGTATAGATAATTTTCATAATTTTATCCGTACTGGATACCTTTAATTTTCCTTGATATAGTTTTTAAGAATGTCTGCGATTTCC
>JAPLMV010000257.1 GCA_026386835.1 Planctomycetota bacterium
GCAAACGAGCCTTGCATAAATCTGGCAGTGAACCTGAACTTTATCCCGGCCTCTTCGCAGCAGATGTGCAATGCCTCAAGCAGACTCATCTCCGTCACATCAAGATTGCTGACTATCCGGTTTTCTGTCAAAGACCGCAACTGCTCTATTGCAGGCCTTTGCAAATCACCTGCCGTCAAATATTCACAGAGCAGATAATAAATCGCCTCCGCATAACTCCATAACTTTCTCGCCGATGATTCCTCAGCAAAAACCGTGTAACTATTGCCCTGGTTCTCTACCGATTCAATAGCGGCATTGCCCTCACCGTCCTCATTGAATATCGTGTCGAGATTCTCTACAAAAACACTTGAACCATCCTCATCCCTGACACGCCTGCCGCAAACGGTAATGCGTTTAAAACTTGCGCTTAAGTCCATTGCTGTAACTTCTATCTTTTCGCCGCCAGCTACGAGGCTGGTTTCAATGCTTTCTATCCTGCCTGCAAAAATCGGTACGCTGCAAATAGATACATCTGGCGCTGAATGGTTGTAAACCTGCCTGATGCAGATGCTTTTCCCAATGGCAAGTTCCGCTTCAATATCTTCAATAGATGTTAAGCTGCTGCCTGTATACGCAGCCGGATTGTAAGCCAGTCTTGCCCAGCTAAATTCAGGATACTCAGAATACACAATTTCTATCGGCTCAAGATACGGACAAAGCGAACCGTCAAGTAACACCGATACTGTCGCCGCAGGCATCGCAAGTGTATTTTCCTCTCGCTGGAAAAAATCTATTCTGTTGGACATAAAAAACCTTTGACTTCTTAGATGGCTTTTGCACTTAAAATTTTAATCCCCCGCGGACACGCAGTATCAACCCCAAGGCATATTCGAGCCGATGATTCATCCTCTATGCCACCTGCGTTCACAGCTCTTACCGCAAACAGATATTCACCTGCCGCAAGTTCCATGCTGTAATATTCATAAAACCTCAAACCCGCATAATCGATAGTGCCTATCGCGTTTCCGTAGTCGATTTTTCCCGTGCCGTTGTCAGTGTATATATTGAAGCATTCCGGCACTGACTTCTGGTCGAGCGGATAATAAAACCATAGCAGCCTAACCTTCCCACTCAAGCTTTGTTTGGCTGTCAACTCAAAAATATTGTTCGGCCTCGGCGGTTTCAATTCACCGTCATCGCCCAGTGAAACCTTCACAGCCGCCGACATAGTTTGCTCCTCATCGCCGCAATTATTGACCATGCGGACCACATAATAATATGTTGAGTTACTTTCATGCTCGACATACACAGGCGGCTGGATTTGCCCTGCATTTTTTGCGGCCAAAGTCAGTATGTTCGTGAAATCTATCTTCTCCATATCCTGACCGCGATAAAGCACTGTAATACCTCCAATGCGATACCAGAACCAGCCTTGACTCAAAACAAGGCCGAGCTTCCATCCATTGGAAGTTAATCCGTTAAACAGCGAATCTTTCAACCACTTAGCTTCCATTAGCTCGGGGTCCTTGTAATGGTCGTTTCAGCATCGGTCGGCGTATGCGTAAGCAGAATGGTACTGCCGTCGTCATCGTAATAATTTATTACGCCGGTACTCTTTGTCTGCACGGCCTTATTAACCAGTACCTTAGCCGCCTTTACAAAAAGCGAATCTGATACATCTGCTGTGCCACTCCAAATGATTTCTTGTATTGCAGGGATATAATCAAGAATAACAGGCGTTGAAGGGGTTCCCAGATAAAAACAGATTATAAATATTCCTGCCTCTGTTATGCTTGTAGGAAAGTCAGCAACATACAAACCGCTTCCAGTGGCAAATTCTGTCAGTGGAATATCATATGTATTCAAATCAGCAACAGCAAATGGCGTATCCCAGGTGTTATTAGTAGTATCTCTTACTCTTATTGCACCAGAATCATTTTTGAACACACAGGCAAACATGTTTGTTAGTCCAGTTTCACCCAGAGTTAATTTAATTTCTTTTGACATTTTTATTCTTTCTTAGAAATTCCTACAAAGTCTAACTGCATAAGCACTCGTTTTAGCGGCGGTAGTTACCACGTTCGTTGCCGAAAAACGAACCGCCATACCGCCTGCTGTATTGTCTGGATTTGTAGTACTTGTCCAATAATTTGCTGTTGCAAGATTAAAACTTACGCGTTTCAAATTTGTGGCATTAAAATCAAAAAGTGAAGTAAGTTCATAGAAATTCGGTAATCGCCAATCTAAAAAACCGGCATAACCATTGACTGAATTATACGTTACTTGTGCGTATGCTACAGCGTTTACCCAAGTCCAAGTAGTTACTGCTCCAGCAACTTCATCTGCAGCAGGCCACATAAGACGAGTTGCATAGTCTAAAATAACAGCATTACCAGCGATAGTCTTTGCAACAAACCGAGTCTGATTATTTGAATTAAGTCGTCCTTTTTTCCACCCTACCTGGTAAGTGCCATCATCACCAGTTTGGTAACTTATTACCTGCCCTGTTTTTGGTAAAACTCCAAAGCGAGGATTAAAAATTATTGTGTTTAATTTCTCCATTTTTTACTTCTTATAGCATATTCTTAATTATAATGTTATCCTTTGGTGATATCAAAATCGCATTTCCAAGCTTAATATCTTTAATAGTTTCAGCAAGCATAATTTAACTCACCCTCACACACATTATGTAAACAATCACGTCGGCGCCGGATGCACCAACGACCGACAGCAACCAGGCCTGAATTTTAACTAACCTTTAAATTCCATCGGTAAACTAACCAACCAATTTACGCTTCCTGTGTCCAGTTTCCGTACTTGGCTGCTGTAACCCAGTTGCCGTTTGTGTCAGCCGCAACCTTCAAACACGCTCCTATGGCATTGGCCTTTTTGTACTTGTCCGCAGTTTGTCCGCTGTCGTCTCTTATGGCTGATGTCCCCGGATCAACCCGCAACTCCTGACCTGCCTGTACCGCAAAAGTAAATTCTGTCCCCGTAGGTGCCGATGCCGGCAGCGTCAATGTCACCGCCCCCGTCGCTCCAAGATTGGTATGGATACTGCCCGATTCCGCCGCTGTTAAAGTATCGCTGCTTGTATGCGCTTCAATGGTCTGTTTTATACCGCCTGCGCCGTAAGGCATTACAAAATTATGACCCTGTCGGCAATCGGTTGTCGAAACAATATCACCGCCTGAAGTAGTCACCATTGCCAGTCGAACGTGCGGTGCAGCCGCCATATTCGGAAAACCGCTGTATTCATTTATTACAGGAACTCCGCTCGCATTCAGATACACATAGATATTTGCCTTATTGTCTGCAAGCGTATTGCCAGACGAGCCGGCGTAGCTGACCTGTTCTGTTCCCAGCCAGAACTTGCCAGCCTTTACGCCTATATCCAGCCCGCCCTCGTCATACACCCGCAAATCGTTCGCCCGTTTCGCCGCAAGAATAAGCCGATAAAGCAGCTTGCGAAATTCCAGATAATAAGGCGATTTTCCCGTCGGTATATAGTCAACGCCTGTTTCGCCGTCAGATACGATATTTAACAATTCACTATCGGATGGGTACATCTCAGCCATAACATTCTCCCTGAAACTATCTATGAAACGCTCAACACCAAATTGTTTGTATTTTTATCAAACGAATAAACATCTAAATATTCCGCTGGTTTTGCCGGCGGCATCACCACAATCTCTCCCGTTTCGCTTACACTGCTTTCATTGCCGCGTTCGTCGATTATCTTTACTGCAAATTTATAAACCCCCGCCTGCATCGGCTCGCTTATCCACTCCAATGTATCAGCATCAACCCCAAATTCCCCATCGCCGAAACTCCCCCGTCCAAATCCAACCCCCGCCGACCAGTCCCTGCCGAAATCGCTAAAGCCAAACCTGCTCATGCCAAACCCAGCCTTGTCTTGTCGCTCTGGCCATAACTGTATCGGTATATCATTGAGCGGATTATCGTAATCAATCTCTCCTGTCCCATTATCAAAATAAATTTGCACTGTCGAATCAATCGATAGCTCCTGGCTTCGCAAAAAAGTAATCTTCACACGACCGCTTTGGGTAATCGCCGAATAAAGCTCTTCGCTGAAATCAATATCCGCTTCACCGGCTTCTACCGCAAAAACTTCTATCCTGACAGGCAACTGGCAGGAACCCGGCAACTGAACAATCAATTCCCGCTGACCCGGCTCCACAGTCGCCCCCGCATACTGGCCGTTGACATAAACCTGATATAACTTATCAATCCAGTCGCAATACCATCTGACCAGAACAACCCTCGGCAAAGCAACGCTGCCGCCATCTTTCCAAATCCCGGCTGGCACTTCTATAGCCCTGACATTTTCTATCCCCTCACTGATTAAGGCCATAACACTTGCCCCTGTCTCAAACTAACTGCCTGTACACTATCTCATACTCACAGCACAAACCAATTCCAGATTCCGTAGTTTTTGTAACCTTAAAAATATCCATTCTAAGATTGGAAAACTCTCTTCCATCGCTTATTGCAAGCTTGTGCGTTCGCCCGTCCATATAAGCCGATATAACACCGATTCTCTCATTCATCTTTAGTCGGCTGTTCGCCCGCAGTGTACCTTTCTGTGTTATACGCCTGCCGCGTCCCCCTAAATCAATACTGAGCACGCCATCCAGACCGGATACCGCTTTATCTATCGACACTTTCTCCAGACTGCCGACTTCAATCGTAAGTCCCTGTTCGTCGAATAAACCTTGTTCATCCAAAGTAGTTCTCATAGGAAATCTTCTGCTAATCAATAATCAATACCTTCAGTCTCTTGCCAGCCGGACTATTCCGCCCGCTCTGGTAACATCAGCTTTGCCGTCACCCCCAATATCGATATTAAGCCGGCATCGCTCACGTGCCTGTTCGAAAAGCTTTTTATAGTAAAGACTTTTCTTCCAAAAATTTTCATTCTCCACCCCGTCAGCCAGCGTCGCATATACCGTCGATATAACCGCAAATACCGATGCTCGTTTTAATACTTCCCTATCCAGAATATCTTCAGCATCAATATCGCTTGCCGCATCCCCAGGCAAAAGTCCGTAATATTCCGTCAACTGAAAACCCACCTCACTCGCCTGCGGCCCAAACGTGCAGATTTGGTAAGTTATGTTTGCAGTTGCCGGTGGGGCTATCGGCTCATCACTTGAATCGTTTCGAACCACCGATACCGTAAGCTGTGTTGCTGAATCAACAGATATAATCTCAAACGCTCCATCAAGTAAGCCGTCGCCAGATTGCAGATATATAACCTCGCCAGAACAAACCGATGCACTTACAAACTCTGCATTAGCTGCGGTGAAACTTGTTCCATCAAGGACTCCATCTGTCCCTGCTGAAAGTATTTGTCCCGGCAGCCGCAGTTCGCCAAATAATATCGGCTCATATTTCAGAATGTCAACATCACACGAAAATCTAACCATTTTCTTTGCTCCAACTTTAAGCGATTAGCGGATAGCTTCGAGAAGCAAAAAAACTGACCCCTTCTGCTATCCGCTACCGCTTATCTGCTGTTTTTAGCTTACACTCAGATTCCGAATAATCCCGTGAGCCGCTTCGTTCTTTAGCTCCAGGGTGTATTCACCAATCAGTTCGCCACACTCATAATCGCCGCTGCTTGCCAACGGCTTAAAATAAAAGCTCCTGCCAGCCAGTGGCAATACGCTTATACGTGACGAATCCAGAAACAACACCGAGTCCTGTGGCGCCCACCGCGAGGTAACAATCCTGCAGACCCCGAAGTCGCTCTCATAGATGCCTATCATATTGGTAAATGTGGTATCCTGCGCACCGTATGTTCTGCTGTCGCCGCAAAAAGCATTTATCTTTCGCTTCTGGAATCCGCCGACAACTATCAGGTCAACATTGCTGTTGCTATTCTCCCATATTCGACGGAGCACATAATTTATCTTGTCCTCGTCGAGATTTGTGCCGGACGGAAATCCCGCATCGGTCGGATGAAAAACATTGCTCGTCAGATGCCTGATAATCCCCTTCATCGACCTTCTTACAGCATCGCCGCCTTGAGGATTGCTTGCGGGCTGTCCCCCGTTGATGACTGTATTTTCCAAATCGCGAATAAGTTCCCTCAAGCGTTCCTGTTTCTGATAATCCATCTCGTCGGCAAGACCAAGCTGGCTCGCTGCCATATCCGTGCCTGACACCTCCACGGCAGCCGCAAATATCTGCGTGTAATTCCCTTTTCTTGCCCTGTTCGCAAATCTTGCGTCCGGCTTGTTGTCACCTTCAAGACCTGCATTGCCCAGAATGTTGATTATCTGATTATCACCAAGGTCCTCTGCCGTAGTACCCGCATAACCGCGAACAACCGTCAGCGTATTGGTGCTGATACCTGTTACCAGCATCAGTTCTTTGCTGCCTTCAATCTGTATCTGGTCGCCAATGCGGAACCTGCTGCCGTGATCGACAACAAACGTTGTATCAACATCGGGATCGGTGTATGTACTGTCGTTGACCGCATCCTTATTCGGCAAAAGTTCATCCTCCAGCCATTCGTGATGTGTGCTGCGGGCCTCCCGCAAAGGATTGCACAGCGCATCGAGCAAAGGTGTCTCATAAGGTGATACTATCCCTACCAAATCCGATACATCCTCTGCCAACTCAGGCAGATTCTTACCTGCTGAATATGTAGCTTTTCCTGTAAATGCCATATCTTAATTCTCCTTTTTTTAATACTGTCATTCCTGCGAAACATTGTCATTCCTGCGAAAGCAGGAATCTATTTTTATATTTACTTCTCACTATCCGCTATGCAAAATTTCTCCGTAATTTAAGGTACTCCTGCAAATCCGTCCTGTTGCCTGTAATAGATGCTTTCTTTGCTGCACGCCCAAGAATCGTATGGCTGTTTGTCATCCGGTCCTTCACGCCTGCCGTTTTCTTCACAACCGCTGTATTACTGCCGGCAAACAGGTATTGTTTTTCCTTCCTGAGCTGTTCAATACAGGCATCCAAATCAGCATCCTCGGAACCCTTTGTTCTGGCCCTGGCAATCAGCAAGGCTGCTTCCAAATCGACAGCCCCTGCCGCTGCAAGTTTTCGCGTCAATTTTTGTTCGCCCTGAATATCGTTCAACTGCAATGCCATCTCCGAAATACTCGATTTGGCCTGTTCCAACTGCTCGGCAAGAGTTTCGCTGAGCTTCTCGGCACTCTGTGCCCTCTTGCGATAACGGATTGATTCTGCTACCGGAACAAGTTTTACATTCTCTCCTTGTCCGCCTGCGTCTTCTGACAAAACATCATTCTCTGTGTCAACCTGACCCATAAAATTCCTTTCCATATCTTATATAAAAAATCTTCCACAAACGAGATACGAGCGACGAGATACGATTCACGCTGTTAATATCCCAGTTCTCTGAGCACCTGCTCACCAGGTACGCCCAGCTCCTTCTTCATTTGCGCCTCTTTTAATTTTTCCGTCGTGTTTTCAGGCAAAGGACTTGGAAAGATAATCTCCATCTCTCTCTCCGATATGCTTGTCTGATATATGCCTGCCTTGTCGAGAATATCCAAAACCATACCGCAGATTTTTTCCAGCCCCTCACCGTATGTAAATCTCTTGCGTTCAGTCTTCGACAGCGTCCCCATAAGCGTCAGTCGAAGTGCGACCGCACTTGTAAGATTGCCCAGCTTGCTTTTCAGAACGCCCGCCACCAGGGGCGTAACCGAACTTGCCTTGTCCATTGCCTCCCTGATTTCAGCAATGTGACTGTCCTCGCTCGGCGTTGCCGAATCCCCGCCGAATTCCTCAATCGTCGCATCAGGATTATCCGTACACCACATCCTCCCTGGCGAAACAGGTTTGTTTTCAAAACCCTCTATCCCTTTGCCAAGGTACATCTTGAACGACTGAAACGTGATTCTGCTTGCCCTGTCGCTAAGTCTCGTATTCAGCTCATCCTGCAGCGGTATCAGCGACTCAACGTCGCTCATCCCCTCGTAATAGAATGGCTGGGC
>JAPLMV010000105.1 GCA_026386835.1 Planctomycetota bacterium
CGCGGACCGCCGGGCTTATAGGTGCTCGTGGTGGTGAAATGAGCGAAATTGACGGGTGATATATGCGCACCAGCCATAATCAGGCCTGCGATGTGCGAGATGTCAGCCATTAGATAGGCGCCTACCAGGTCGGCAATTTCACGGAATTTGCCGAAATCGATAATCCTGGCATAAGCTGTTGCACCGCAGATAATCAGTTTAGGTTTGACCTTCAGTGCCTGTTCCTTTATGGCCTGATAATCGAGCAGAAAGGTGTTTTTATCAACGAAGTAATTTTCGACGTTAAAGAATTTGCCGGTAAAGCAGACCCCTGCACCGTGTGAGACGTGGCCGCCCTGGTCCATTGCCAGACTTAATATCCTGTCGCCTCTTTCCAATAGTGCCGTAATGACAATCTGATTTGCCTGTGTGCCGGAGTGCGGCTGAACGTTGGCATACCGGGCATTAAAGGCCTGCTTTGCCCTGGCAACGGCGAGGTTTTCGATATTATCGACTATTTCGCATCCGCCGTGAAATCTTGCGCCGGGGAAACCTTCCGTGGTCTTATTTTGGACGACAGAGCCCAGGGCTGCTAAAACCGCTTTTGAGCATTGATTTTCGGCTGCGATAAGCTGAAGCGTATTTTGCAGGCGCTTATATTCTTTGGTGATTAAATCGTAGACTTCCATGTCTGAATCTTTGAGGGCATCGAAGATGTCTTTATGATACTGCTGGCAGTTTTGAAGCATTTTTTGCTCTTTTTTTTCCAACGTGCAAATTCCGTTTTCCATTGTTTTAATCCATCCTTGAGTTTTTGCAAGCGTTTACGGACAACACGTATTTTTGGCACTGCGAGTTTTTGTCACTGCGAGCGAAGCGAAGCAGTCTAATACCGCCAAAAGTTTGTGATTGCTTCGGCCTAAAGGCCTCGCAATGACACAAAAACGCCATGTTTTTCTGCGTGAACGCTTTTGAATTTTTTATCCGAAAAAGCTCCTGATAACATCATTAAATGTTACATAAAGGAAAAGCGTACCGATGAGCGCCCAGCCGGCATAAGCGATAATGCCCTGAATCCGCTCGCTCAACGCAGAACCTTTTATTTTCTCAATCAGCAAAAGAACAATCAGACCGCCGTCGAGCGGGGGCAGAGGCAGAAAGTTAAATACCGCTATGCAGGCGCTTATCAGACCCAGAAAGTAAACATAGTAAACAAACGGCTGCTCGGCGACAATGCGGTAACTGACAGTGACAATACCAAGCGGGCCCATAAGTTCTTTGGGGCTTACGGCACCAAGTATGAGGCTTTTTAGTGTGGCGAATGTCTGGGCGATGAACATAATTGTCTTTTTGTATCCTGTTACAACGGCATCAATCGGACCGGTTGCCTTATAGAGCCGTTTCAAGTCCTCAAAGCCAATAAAATCAGCAAATGTGGATTTGGCGGTTAAGAAGTTTTCACCGGCAACGACATTGACAGTAACATTACCTGCAACCTGGTCGCTTAGGCGGTAATCAATAGTTATATTCTGGCCGGTGTTTTTACGGATTTGGCTTATTATATCGTAGAAATTTGAAACCTTGACTCCGTCAACGGTGGTTATCGTCGCACCGCTGGGGATTTCCAGTGCTGCCAGGCCGTCTTTGCCGGGGATGGTTTTGGCGACAACCGGATGTTCGGCGTCAAGTGTGCCGATACCGAGCATAACACGCTCTGGATTATGAGAGCGATTTGACGCAAGTTTAATCGAAATCGTTTCTTCGGCCCCGTTCGCATTTGTCCGCAGTACCCTGAGAAGCAGTTCTTTTTTTGCATATTTTTCAGCGATGTCTCTCATCTCATTATAAGTTGGGTTTTCGACATCGGCAGCGGCAAGAATAATATCGCCTTTCTGCAGGCCGAGCTTGACATCGTCAACATCCGCTCGCAGCCGCGGCACTATGGAATAGATATGGCTAAGGTCGGATTCGGTGGCCATCCCATAATTATTAACAGCCCGCAAGGTTAGGGCAAGTATGGATTCGACCGGCTGGTCTTTATCGGATTTATCGCTGCGATGTGCAGTAACCGTTACGGTTCGAATGAGACTATTTTTAACTATGTCATCCATCTCCCAGTAGTTTTTTACTTCTTTGCCGTTTACTGTCTCAATTGTATCACCTGGTTTTAGCCCTGTTTTATCAAAAAAATCATTGTGGTCGGCTATGCGTGCAACGGTCAAACTGATAGGCTGCAAAATACCAAATATCTTCAACCGCTTGCTTGGAAATTTTTTTGCAGCAATCGCGAAGTTTTCAACAGAGCCGTCAGGATGTTTTACTTTCATAGGAATAGCCTGGTTTGCATCCGACAGGGCGGCGGCAATACCGATATTGCTGAAGTCAAGATGTGTCTTTTCTCCCCATATTTGAATAATCTCATCGCCTGGCTTTAGCCCCGCAATGGCAGCGGGTGAATCAGGTATGACCCCGCCGACAATCGGAGGCAGCAGCTTAATGCCGACAAGAAAAGCAATCATAAAAATCGCAATTGCACTTACGGCATTAAAGAATACACCCATCGCGATAACGAAAGCGCGTGATGCGATGGGTTTATTGGCAAAGGAACGCGGGTCATCGGTGGTTTTGGCTGTGCCGGTATCCTCCTGACCGAGCATCTTTACAAAGCCGCCAAATGGAATAAGCCCGATACGATACTCTGTTTCGCCGGCTGTTGTTTTTTTGCCGATGGTGAAGGTAAACAATCCTTCGCTCGATTCAGGGTTGTCCGTCTTAAAAATGTCCGGCAGGATACGAATCCGATAGCCGGCATCGGTTCTTAAAATACCAAGCACGGTAGGGGGGAAGCCGATTGAGAATGCCTCGACCTTTATCCCGGAAAGCTTGGCCGCAATGAAATGCCCGAACTCGTGAATAAGAATAACCGCACCGAAGCCGATTGCGACCAGCAGCACGTTGCCGAAAACACCCATGTTCCGGACGATAAAATAAATAACCACAGCGACGTCGACAACAAGCGTTGCTATGGGAAAAATCCTGTTGTTTAGAGAACTTTTTGTTTCAGACATTCAATAACCTCTCTTCTTGCCCATGCATCTATTTCAAGCAGTTCATCGAGCGATACGCCCATTTTTACACTATGTTTATCGAGACAATGCTCGATAAGTTCGACTATA
>JAPLMV010000265.1 GCA_026386835.1 Planctomycetota bacterium
ATTCATAGGTGGCTGCGGATATATCCAGTTAATATTAGCTGCATCTCTGCCATTCGACATCCATTCTGATTTTGGATGGAATCCCATTAAATCCCAACCCATAAGCGCCTCGGTAAGTTTTTGCGCACCGCCGTAGTCGCCACCATTGTTATTTGAAGGCGGGTAGTCCCCGTAATCGCTCTTAAAGGCCATTATGGCCTGTTCGATGGTCGCAAACTGAGCTTTCTGCCTGGCCTCTTTGGCGGTGTTGCGCACCATATTCAGGGCAGGCAGCAACACCCCCATCATCAGTGCGATTATCACCAGCACCGTCAGCAACTCAACTAACGTAAAGCCCGATTTCCTGCTTTTCATACAATCACCTTTTCTAACCACACTATCAGAACTGTCTTATTCCATTCAATAATCAATAGTAAATAGTCAATAATCAATTCTAAGGACTATGTTTCAGCCAGTTTTCACTAAAAACCGCCAAATCTGCCCAGTCAATTATACCTATTGGCTCAACGTCATCGCCGTGATATAAATTGGATTGGTCATTGGCGTCCACCTCCTGCAGCCAAACCTCTGCCATCATCCCCAGCTCGGTCGTATTGCAGTCCCAATTCTTTGCATAGACAGCAAAATCGCGGAAATTAATCACACCATAGTCAGAATGGTATAAATCGCATATATGGTTTGGATTGCAGGGGTCGGTCTCATTCAGCCATTCCTCAGCCAAAACAGCATAGTCGAGAAAATCAACAACGCAGTCATGATTAAAATCACCGGTTGGGTAACCGTAACCGCCGCAGGCCTGAGTAAACAGACTGAGCCTGATGTTGTCCCATTCTGCATAATGAATAAACACCAGCTTCCTTACGACATTTATCCTCAAAACCAGCGCAATCTTGTGCAAAATATTATCGTTATACATCGGGTTAACGCTGTACATCTGGTTTCTGTACTGCCCCCTTACATCCGCCTTATCACTGGGCGATTCCCACACCGGCACATTATCAATCTCTAAAACTGCTGTGCATACATTCGGGTCCCATGCTCTGCTCACCGAATCAGTAACCAGTTCCAAGTCAAACCAGATGGCATTGACATCGGTCAGATAGACATATTGAGCAACCGAGGCCCTGTCGTTGATGTTAAATGTCCTATTCAACACCGAATAAACCGTCAGATTCAATTTGCCGTTTGTGACCCAGTCGTTATATACATACCCTCCGAACAAGTCCATCCCGTTTACATCCACAGGCATATTGACATCCGTCCAGCCGGTAGGCGTATCTTCCCCGCTAAGGTCAGCTATAACCCCATCGGCCTCAAAGCTACCGTTGACCAGCGTACTGTCACTACCCAGTATGTAATTGGTTAACAACATCATAATTATCACCGCCGCAAAAACGCTTTTTCTTTTCACCATATCATCCACCACATCTTGGAGTCTCATAGAGTCCCTTAACTCAACCTCTAATTATTCTCCAAAATTAAACACATCGTCAGGCGTACCGTAAATACCGTCAAACCCAGCCGAAATCAGAATGTAAGAATCCTGATTGTACGGCCAAGGCGGCGTCATCTGCGTATTTGTTATTGCCTCATAGAATATCCGCCGCCCATTTTTACTGGTCACAAGGTCAGTAAATGTTGGGTCTAAGTGATGTTTGTCGATGCCTCCCTTTAAAAGCCCAAGTTTAATTAATTCTTCATTGTCAATACAGTTGATAATGTAGTTGTTAGCCACAGGATCAATAGCATCGGGTGGTACTTTTATTTCATTGGGAAATAACCTCGAAGAAACATTTGCCTTGTAGTATAAAACAGGTGACCCTGCCTTTACGACCTTTCCACTGACAGTAGTTACATTTTTAACCGTATACTCGTCGGTCAGGACAGGTGCAGGCAACACAGTTGGCAATGCAAAGGTAGGTCCCGGATAAACATTTCCGGTAACATCATATAGTTCGCCCACCTGGAACGCCGCCACATCCTGCAGATACGGCCCTTTCCGACGGTCAAGACTTGCGATACCATCCGCTATAGCCGGATCATTTGCATAAGTAGCAACAACAGTACTATCTGCCTGAGCATCCCAGGTTGACTGCGGGTCATAGCCCTTGCGGTCCCTGCCCATCAATGCCTCAGCCAGACGCTGCGCACCTGTAGTGTAAATACCACCGGTGTTGAGAAGTGTTGAGTCGGGATAACCACCCTGGTCGGCACTAAACTGCTCCAGCGCAATGCTGATAGAGTGGAACTGGGCCTTTTGCTTTACCCGTTTGGCATAACGCTTGGCCAGATTAAGCCCAGGCACAAGCACGCTGATTAGAATTATGATTATGCTCATAACCGTCAGCAGCTCTATTATTGTAAATCCCGTCTTTTTACCAAATTGTCTTTTTGTCACCTTCATTTTTATACTCCTTGATAATATAAATAGTGTTTGTTTTACCTTCTTTATCCACCTGAACTCAAGCTGGTAATTACCTGCACCATCGGCAGGAACACCGCCAGCACAATCGTCATAACTATTGCACCGAGAACCAGAATCATTACCGGCTCGAGCAAATGCATCAGCGAATCCACAAGAACATCGACCTGCTCGTCATAATCGTCGGCCACTTTGAGCAGCATTTTATCAAGGTCTCCCGTTTCCTCGCCCACCGCCACCATGTTGGTAACTATCAAATCCACAGTTTTGGATTTTTTGAGCGGGTCGGCAAACGTCTCGCCCTGCCTGATGGAATTGTGGACGTTTCCGAGCATATCTGCAAAAACCTCGTTGCCGCATGTTTCACGCGATGTGTTGATGGCATCCAAAATCGGCACGCCGGCACCTATCAATGTCCCAAGTGTCCTGGTCCACCGCGTAATCGATATCTTTTTACTCAATTGACCTATCACAGGCAGCCGCAGCTTGATAAGATCAAGTACAAGCCGACCGATGCGGATTTTTTTTATCATCCTGAGCGCAAAAATTATCGCAAACGGCACTCCCATAAGATATGCCCAGCCGTAGTGATACGCTATCCAGTTGCTTGTCCCAAGAACAGCCGTCGTTACAGGGTTTAGCTTGCCCGTGCCGACCATTTCTTCAAGTACAAGCTTAAAATTGGGTATGACGTATTTCATCAGCAACAAAAGTATCGTAAATGCCGCACCCAGAACTACCATCGGATAAACCATTGCGCTTTTTACACGGGATTTAAGCTTCTGGCTTTTTTCCATAAAGTCAGCCACACGCGACAGAATCAGGTCCAAAACGCCGCCCGCTTCGCCCGCAGCCACCATACCGACCGTCAGCCGGTCAAACGAACGTGGAAATTTAGCCATCGCCTCCGAAAGCGTCGAGCCGCCCTCAATCTCGTCCGCTATATAACCGACAACACGCTTGAAAGTGCCAGACTTCTGCTGTTCCTCAAGAATCCTCAGCGACCTCAATATAGGCAGGCCGGCATCCTGAAGCGTCGAAAGCTGTCTTGCAAACTGCGTAACGTATTTCACTTTTACTTTGCCGCCGGCACCTCGCCTGCTCTTTGGCTTGGCGGTGGCTTTCGCCGCTGCTTTTTTCTCAGCTCCCTTGGACTGAACCTTAGTGGGGAAATACCCCATATTGCGTATCTTGCTTACCGCTTCCTTCTGGCTCAACGCTTCTATCTCGTCTTTTACCGCTACTCCCTGCGAATCCAGTGCTTCATATTTGAAAACAGGCATCTTAAAATACCTCCTAAATTTCAACCGTTGCCTTATTACCTTTTTTTAGCCACAGAGAATACAAAGGTCACAGAGTTTTTATATTATTTTTTAACTTCGGTACTCTTTTTTTATAATCAGTGTTAATCTGTGTCTAATAATTTATTCAGTCTTTATTCCACAATTTTGCATTTTTAATTTTAACTTTTGAAATTCTTCTTATCCTTCCGAAATCGTCTCCTTGACCACCTCATCTATTGTGGTCAGGCCGTCATAGATTGCCGCAAGACCATTGTCACGCAACAGCCTCATCCCTGCCTTCTGAGCAGCACCACGCAAAACATTTGTTGAGGCGTGATTCATAATCAATTCTCGCAACTGGTCGTTGAATGCCATTATTTCAAAAATTGCCGTTCGACCCCTGTAACCGGTTCTGTTGCACCTGTCGCATCCACGTCCATAGAAAAACTTTTTACCTTTGATATCATCAGGGCTAAGCGACAATTCCATCAACTGTTCTTCGCTCGGCTCAAAGGCTGTTTTGCACTTCTCGCATATTTTCCTGACTAATCGCTGGGCAATAATGCCCTCAACCGTAGCGGTAATAAGAAACGGCTCAACACCCAAATCCAATAGTCTTGCCACTGAACTCGGAGCATCGTTTGTGTGTAATGTTGTAAACACAAGGTGACCGGTCAAGGCAGACTGAGCGGCGATTTCCGCCGTTTCAAGGTCTCGAACTTCACCCACCATTATTATATCGGGGTCCTGACGAAGAATCGACCGCAGGCACTTTGCAAACGTCAGACCTATGTCCGGCTTCATCTGTACCTGGATAATCCCGTCAATATCATATTCCACTGGGTCTTCTGTGGTGATTAGTTTGCTTTCTATGTCATTAAGCTCACTCAGGCAGGAATAAAGTGTGGTGGTTTTACCGCTGCCGGTAGGCCCTGTTACGATTACTATACCGTTAGGTTTGTGTATAAGCTGCCGAACAGCCTTAAGGTCTTCCTGCCTCAGACCTATCTTTTCCACATCCAGATTCATCTGCGACCTGTCCAGAACACGCAGCACCACGCTCTCGCCGAACATTGTCGGCAGTACGCTTACTCGCAAATCTATCGGATTACCCTGTACCGTCAGCGATATTCGCCCGTCCTGAGGAAGCCGACGCTCCGCTATATCCAGATTGGCCATGACCTTTATACGCGAGCTAAGTGCCGCCGCAATGTGCTTGGGGGGGGGAATCATTTCATACAGTACGCCGTCGATGCGGTATCGCATCTTGTACTCATTTTCAAACGGTTCAAAGTGAATATCTGATGCCTTGTCTCGAATCGCCTGCATCAGAACAAGGTTCAAAAGCTTCTTGACCGGATTCGACTCGGATAGCTCCTTCAATTCATCGAGGTCGCTGCTTGTGTCTCTGCCTTCGAATTCCGCAAGAAAACCATCCTGCTGTATCTCGCCTATCAGCTCATTTATTCCCTCTTTTTCATCCTTTCCCTCATAGTATTTTGTCAAAGCTTTTTCGAGCGCTTCATGGTCCGTAATCCTGGCTGTAACCTTAAACCCCATCAGAGTGCTTAAGTCGTCCGTCGCCCTGAAATTATCAGGGTTATCAAGAACTACCTTCAATTCGTTCCGCTCTTTGTTGTACTCCACGGGAATGATGTGATAGGTCTTGGCCATTTGGGCAGGCACTTTTTCTATAACTTCAGGCAGTATCGCTGCCTCAGAGATATCCATATATTCCATCCCCCTCTGAGCCGCCAACGCCATCTGAAGCTGCTCCTGATCCACTAAGCCAAGCTCAACGAAAATCTCCCCTATCCGAACTTTACCATGCCGTTGTTTTTGAATCTCAAGGCATTCGTGTACCTTCTCCCTGGTCAGAACACCCATCTTAATAAGAACACGTCCGAGAGTTCTGCTTCTTAACTGCTCTATTGGTGGAAGATTTTTTATTGCCTTCATGATTTCTGTACCGCTAAATTAAGCCTTCAATCACAATTTACATTATACAACAATAACTTTAGATAAACAAATAAATTACATATTAGACACTTAGTTATTGAGACTCGGGACAATTGTCCGCCTTTACCCCCGTAATCCTACAAAAACGGCACTTTTTAGCCGCCCTAAAAAACACCGGCCAAATCAATTGCCATGCTGGTATTTTTCGTCTGATAACATAAATATTCCCTATTTATGTTCTTAAAATCTGACCCATATCATCAATTTCCTTCTTCTTCTCTGTCGCAGCAGCGCCTTTCAAGCCCTTAATCTTGGACATCACTTTATCCTGCAATGCCCCAGGCTGACGCGACTTATCCAACATTTCCTCATAAGTTATCCTGCCTGAATCATAAAGCTCCCACAGATGATCATCCAGCAATTGCATACCCAATTTTCTGCCTGTTTGAATACTCGAATCAATCCTGTATGGCTTGTTTTCACGGATAAGGTTGGCAATTGCGGGGGTTACAACCATAAACTCGTATGCCGCAACCCTGCCTTTACCTATTGCCAGCGGACACAATGCCTGGGAAAGAACCGCTACGAGGTTGCCGCTGAGCTGAGTGCGTATCTGCTCCTGCTGGTTCGGTGGAAAAACGTCTATTATTCTCGTAACCGTACCGGAGGCGCTGGTCGTGTGAAGCGTGCTGAATACAAGGTGACCCGTTTCTGCCGCCCTCACCGCCGCCTCTATTGTTTCAAGGTCTCGCAACTCTCCAACAAGAATCACATCGGGGTCCATTCTCAAAACTCGCCTCAACGCCTCACTAAAGCTCGGAACATCTATTCCAACTTCTCTTTGGTTGATGATGCTTTTCTTATGGCTATGGTAATATTCTATCGGGTCTTCGATAGTTACAATGTGGCGGTCAAGATTTTCGTTAATATAGTTGATCATGGTCGCAAGTGTCGTGGTTTTCCCGCTTCCCGTTGGACCAGTTACAAGGAACATGCCCCTCGGCCTGCGGCACAATGCGGCACATACCTTCGGTAAACCTATTTCTTCGAACGACATTATTTTGTTCGGAATAAGCCTTAAGACCATCGATATATTGCCCTTTTGCCGAAAAACAGACACGCGGAACCGGGCCATATCGCCAAAAGCAAACCCAAAGTCCGTTCCCCCCTCTTCCTGAAGCTCCTGTTGGTTTCGTTCGGGCGCGATGCTCTTCATCAAAGCCGTCGTATCATCCGGTTCGAGAACCTTTGTCTCCAGTGACCTCAGCGACCCGTGTATCCTGAACACCGGCGGCTTACCTACCGTAATGTGTATATCTGATGCACCCTGCGTAACACAGGCATGCAGTAATCTATCCATATTTACTGTCGCCATTTTTCAATCCTCGCTAATTTAGCCCGTCTGTTCCTTGAGCACACTCTCAACCTGAGAAATTGCTGCAATTTCCTTGGGTGTAGTTGTGCCTTTGAATATCTTCCTTTTACCGTCGTCCATCAGCGTTTTCATTCCACCTGCCACGGACGCCTGCCGCAATTCAGTCGTCGGCGCCTTGGCAAATGCCAGCTCCCTTAACTCATTGGTCAGCTCTACCATTTCAAACACGCCTATTCGACCCTTAAAACCGGTCCCCTGACATTGGCTGCACCCGGCACCTTTGTATATCGGATGCCGTTTGACGTCCTCAGGCTTGATATTCAGTAATTGTAAATAATATGGATCTGGGTCGTCATCCACTACCTTGCAATTCTTGCAGATAACACGAACCAGCCGCTGCGCCATAATGGCCTGTATAGAGCTTGCCACAAGAAAAGGCTTGACGCCCATATCTATCAATCGAGTAATTGCACTCACCGCATCGTTGGTATGCAGTGTGCTGAAAACAAGGTGACCGGTAAGAGCTGCCTGAATCGCAATATCCGCCACAATCCCGTCTCGAATTTCGCCGACCAGTATGATGTTCGGTGCCTGTCGCAGCATCGCCCTTAGAATCATGTCAAATGACAGCCCGATTTCATCTCGTATCTGGCACTGATTTATCCCTGGAAAATTGTATTCAACAGGGTCCTCTGCTGTAATAATTTTCTTGTCCGACTTGTTAAGCTCCAGCAACGCCGCATAAAGAGTTGTGGTTTTACCGCTTCCGGTAGGACCCGTTACAAGAAAAATGCCGTTGGGTCTTTTGATTATCTTCTGAAATCTTTCATAGTCGTCCTGCTCAAAACCAAGCGCCTGAATGCCGATGTTCACCGCATCGGGACGCAAAATTCTCAATACCATGCTTTCCCCGTGATTACCTGGAAGTGCTGACACACGAAAGTCAATATCCTTGCCGCCTATCTCACGCTTGATTCTGCCGTCCTGTGGAAGCCGTCTCTCAGCAATATCCATTCCAGACAGAATCTTGAATCGAGTAAGCACCGGAGCCTGCATATTCTTCGGTATATTGTCCTTTTCAAGGCATACCCCGTCAACTCGATATCGAACACGCACCCTGTCCGCCATCGGTTCAACATGAATATCGCTTGCCCGCATATAGTAGGCATTATCAATTATCAAATTCACTAATCGCACCACAGGACCTTCGTCGCTGCCGCTATCCGCCTGAATACGAAGTGCCGCCGCCTGCAATTCGTGACCTGCCTCTGCAAGCTCAGCAGCCGTCGCATCGATACTGTGTTTTAGCCGGTCATCATCTTCTTTCCTGGTCTTGTCAAACGAGTCCTGAATATAACCCCGGATTCTCGAAGGATTTGCCACATGGCAGTCTAACTCAACATTAGAACGAAATCTTATCGCATCCATCATGTCCAGGTCAAGCGGATCGCTGATAATCACTTTCAATCTGCCGTGCTCCATCCCCAGCGGCAGCACATTATACTTCTTTATCAAATCCTCAGGGATAAGTTTCCTCGCATCTTCTGGTATGGTAACCTGATCCAGATTTACATATTTGAGTTCAAATTGTTTGGCAATCGCCTTGGTGAGAGTTTCCTCATCCACCAGCCCGCGTTCAATAAGTATCTGGCCAAGCCGCTTCTTGGTGCTTTGAGATGTTTTTATGGCATCGATGATCGCCTGCTTTTCAACCAAGCCGGCCTTGTAAAGTATTTCACCTAATTGTCTGCGCTTTTTAGCCATATCTGCCCAGTGCATTCATTCCGTTTTGCCAACCCCCGGCAAAATCGTATTGTAGCATTTTTAACATCCTAAGTCAAGTTTTCAATCTCAATCTGACCATATTCAACGCCGTTTGCGCCGTCCGAAATCGTATAAATTCTCTGTCGCCGGAAAATATAAATCGCCTTGTTTCGCAGCCCAGACCGCAATCTACGCTGATGTATGCCAATCCGACAGGTTTCTCTTCACTTCCGCCGTCTGGACCGGCTATGCCGGTTATACCGATTGCAAAATCTGTCCCTGCTGTTTTTCGAACTCCACCAGCCATCGCTGACGCAACTTCCTCACTTACTGCACCGTATGTTTCAATCAATTCCGCCGACACCTCAAGCTCTTTTATTTTAGCGGCGTTGCTATAAGTAACCAGTCCCTGTAAAAAATATTTGCTTGACCCGGGGATATCGGTGATTAATTTTGCCAGCAGCCCGCCTGTACAGGACTCCGCTGTTGCTATCGTCTTATGCTGCCTTGCCAACTCCTGCCCGACCACCTCAGCCAAACTCTGCTCACCCATGCCGTAAATCAATTCCCCAAGTATACCTCGCAGCCGCCTTTCATCATCCTCAGCCATCTTCAGGGCTTTGCCCTTATCTTCCGCTTCTGCGATAATATGCAGCGTAATCACACCGTAACTGACAGTGCAGTTAATAAGCGGATTTCTGCCACGCATCATAATATCACCTATCATCTCCGCTATTGTGGATTCACCAGCTCCAAAACATTTCAATTTCTTTACCGCAACCGCCTGCCCCCGGCCAAATCTCTCAAGCTCCGGTAAAACAGATTCCCTAAACATCTTTTTCATCTCGGACGGCACGCCCGGCATAGCAAAAAATAATTTATCCTTCAACCCAGCCATAATCCCAGGCGCTGTCCCAACATCATTTGAAATCGCCTTTGCTCCTGCCGGTATATATGCCTGAATCCTGTTTTTTTCAGGCATCTTCAAATCACGCCTGACAAAAAAATCCTCTATCTTCTCAAACAGCTCCTCGTGGAATTGTAATTCTCTGCCTAAAAATTTCGCAAACCCCTGCCTGGTTATATCGTCATCCGTCGGACCCAAACCCCCTGTCATCAAAACCACATCAGTATCGCCTGCCGACAGATTCATCGCCCGTAAAATTGATGAAATATCATCACCGACCGTATAAACACCCTCAACAGGTATCCCTATTGAAAATAATTCACCGCTCAGATATGCTGAATTCGTATCGACCGTGTGCCCGTTCAATAGCTCATTGCCCACGCTGATTATGCTTGCCTTTTTCATAGACCTTAAAATTCAATCATCGCCTTAACAACCCCGTCTCGATATCCAGCAACCATATCAAAGGCCTGCTGAGTTTGTTCCAGTTTGAATCTATGCGTTACCATAAAATCAATCTTAGCTCTGCCTGAAGCTGCCAAATCAATCGCCGCCTGTGTACAACCATTCTGCCTGCGGATGTTTACAATGGTAATTTCTTTCCGCCGTGCCTTGCTGATATCGAAAGAAATCCTTTCCACTCGCACAATGCCGATAACTATCAATCTCCCGCCAGGCTTGAGCAGCTCAATCCCCTCGTCAATCGTCTCCTGCTCGCCTGCACACTCATAAACAATATCCATACCTGTCGGCTCCCGCTCAAGTATCTCTTTCACAATATCACCTCTCTCGGGATTTCCTACCCAGGCAGCACCGGCTTTCTCGGCAACCTTCATTCGCTCTTCAACCTTATCAGTCATGTAAATCGACTCCGCCCCCTCCACCCTGGCGGCAACTAAGCAGCTAAGTCCTATCGGCCCTGACCCGAGAATTGCTGACTTTGCTCCTTTTGGCATCTGCGCCTGCTTAACAGCATACACACCTACCGCAAACGGCTCGCACAACGCCCCATGCTAAAGACTAATCCTTCCGTTAGTCGGAAAACAGCTCTCTTCCGGCATCACAATATATTCACACAAACAACCGTTGCCTTCTTTCGGTGTGCCTAAAAACTTTAGATTTCTGCACGTGTTCTCCCTGCCCGCCAGACACTGGTCGCATTTGCCGCACCACGCAGCAGGGTCAACCACCACCTGCTCACCGGCACCTACCCTTCTTACGCACTTTCCCGCCGCTTCCACCGTCGCCGAACATTCATGCCCCATTATAAACGGATATTCAACTATCTGCGAACCGATTCTGCCTGTTTCGTAATAATGCACATCCGAGCCGCAAACCCCAACCCTCTCTATCTTCAGCAGCACCTCATTACCTTTTTTTATCTTCGGCGCCGGCACATCTCTCATTTCCATCTGCCGAATGCCCGTCAGAACTACTGCCTTCATAAACCAACCACATCCTTTTTAGACATTGAACCTGAAATTAATAATGTCCCCGTCCTTAACGACATACTCCTTGCCTTCAAGCCTCGTCTTGCCCGCCGCCTTGACTGCCTTTTCGCTGCCAAGCTCCTTAAGGTCGTTATACCCGATGGTCTCGGCACGTATAAA
>JAPLMV010000212.1 GCA_026386835.1 Planctomycetota bacterium
ACAGTAGGCAAGGTTGCATACGACCCGGATTTGTTTGTCGCCCAGGAGGAGTATATCCAATCTGTAAAAACAAACAAAAGCGTGGGGGAGAACGACAGCAATTATGCGGCGGAGCAGCCGGAATCGTTTACTAAAACCGCACGCAGAAAGCTATTGCTTTTGGGAATGAACAGCAATGAAATAGATGTTTTGACTATGCGAGGCAAGGCTGACTTTCGTCTTTATCTGCCCGACGCCAACGACAGCCAGGTCAGGTGTATTTAACTATTTATGAATATGAGTCGGCATTGGTAAAGGAAGGATTGCCCGTTGAAATTGAAACGATTGCTTATCCGGGTGAAATTTTTAAAGGTTCAATTGTTTCGATTGCTCCAGTCTTAAATACCGCTACACGCACACTGAATATAAGGGCATTGGTTAATAATACCAGCAACAAATTGAAACTTGGGATGTATGTCAATGCCGAAATAACATATAACCTCGGCAACAAATTAGCAGTCCCACAGGACGCCGTAATGGACAGCGGCACACGCAAAATTGTTTTTATCGCAGATGCAAACGGGTATTTTAAACCTATAGAGGTTACTCTCGGCAGCAAATCCGAGGGATATTATGAAATTCTGCAAGGTCTTTCAGTGGGAGAAGAAGTCGTTACATCGGGCAATTTTCTGGTTGATTCGGAAAGCAAACTTAACGCTGTTTTAAGTCAAATGTCGGATGCAAACAACAAATAATAAAGCGGTGCGACAGTGATAGACAAAATAATAGAATTTTCCGCACGGAACAAATTTATTGTTATTTTTTTTGCGATAGCGGCGATGGCCGTCGCGGTTTACTGCATCAGGAATATGCCGCTCGACGCCATTCCCGATTTGTCCGACACGCAGGTAATTATATATTCCCGCTGGGATAGATCCCCTGATATCATCGAATCACAGGTTACCTATCCGATAGTAACGGCGATGCTCGGGGCCCCTGCCGTTAAGGCGATACGCGGGTTTTCGGATTTTGGTTTTTCGTACGTCTACATAATTTTCAAAGACGGCACCGACATCTACTGGGCCCGAAGCCGAACCCTTGAATACCTCAGCAAGATATTGCCGAAACTGCCGCAGGGCGTTGAAACTGAAATAGGACCTGATGCAACCGGCGTCGGCTGGGTCTATCAATATGCTCTGGTAGATAAATCCGGCAACAACAGTCTTGCGGATTTGAGAGGTTTCCAGGACTGGTATTTGCGATACTGGCTGCAAAGCGTACCGGGTGTGGCGGAAGTTGCTTCGGTGGGCGGTTTTCAAAAACAATACCAGGTCAATGTCAATCCTAATGCCCTGCTTGCCTATGATGTCCCCCTGACAAAAGTCATAGAAGCCATCAGGCAAAGCAATAACGAAGTAGGGGCAAGACTGCTGGAAATGTCGGGCACTGAGTATATGGTGCGGGCAAAAGGATATATCAAATCTCCGGAAGACCTTGAAAATACCGTCATCGGCACTGATAATGCCGGCACGCCGATACTGGTCAGAAATGTTGCAAATGTGGCCGTTGGGCCTGATATACGCAGAGGAATAGCCGACCTCGACGGGCAAGGCGATGTGGTCGGCGGAATTATAGTTATGCGGCAGGGAGAAAATGCACTTAACGTAATCAATAGCGTCAAGGCCAAAATTGAAGAGATAACGCCGTCTCTGCCAAAGGGCGTTGAAATAGTTACGACATATGACCGCTCGGAACTTATCGAACGGGCAATCCACACATTGAAACATCAGCTTATCGAGGAAATGATTATCGTCAGCTTAGTGATACTATTGTTCCTGTGGCATTTTCCGTCGGCGATAATCCCGATAGTTACGATACCAATTGCCGTGTTATTATCGTTTATACCGATGTACGGCCTCAAGCTTACTTCCAATATTATGTCGCTGTCCGGCATCGCCATATCGATAGGTGTGCTGGTTGATGGCGCTATTGTGGAAGTGGAAAACGCTTATAAGAAACTGCAATTGTGGGAGGAAGGGGGAAGACACGGCGACTATCACCTGATTCGGCTGCAGGCACTTATGGAAGTAGGCCCATCGGTATTCTTCTCGCTGCTTGTGATAGCGGTGGCATTTTTGCCGATTTTTACACTGGTTGACCAGGAAGGCCGATTGTTCAAACCGCTCGCTTACAGCAAGAACCTGGCGATGGCAATTGCCGCAATACTGGCAATAACGCTCGACCCTGCCATCCGTATGCTTTTTACGCGTATGGATTACCGAAACTTCAAACCAAAATGGCTGTCAAATTTTTACAACGCTGTCACGGTCGGCAGATATTACCGGGAAGAAAAGCATCCCGTCAGCAGGATATTATTTGCTGTTTATGAGCCAGTTTGCAATTTTGTTCTTGAGCATCGAATGCTTACCATTGGTTTCGCCGTTATCCTGATGATTATAACGGTACCGGTGTATTTCCAGTTAGGTTCGGAATTTATGCCGCCGCTGAACGAGGGAACTATTCTTTATATGCCCACGACCCTGCCTGGAATTTCCGTTACCCAAGCAGCGAATCTTTTGCAGATACAGGACAAAATTTTGATGTCCTTTCAAGAAGTAGAAAGAGTTTTCGGCAAGGCAGGCAGAGCCAACACCCCTACTGACCCTGCCCCATTTTCGATGATGGAGACAACCGTTGTTCTAAAGGACAAGCGTTATTGGTCAAAGGCAATGACGTGGGAAAAGCTGATAGAGGAAATGAACACCAGGATGCAGATACCTGGCGTCACCAATGCCTGGACAATGCCCATAAAAGCACGCATCGACATGCTTTCTACCGGTGTACGCACACCTGTTGGAATTAAAATATATGGTGCAAATCTCGAACAAATTGAAAAAATAGGCACCGAAATTGAGCAGATTATCAAGTCTGTTCCGGGGACACGAAGTGTATACGCCGAGCGTGTTTCCGGCGGGTATTTTGTGGATTTTAATCTTAAACGCCAGCGGCTGGGACGCTACGGCCTGAGCATACAGCAGGCACAGGAGATTATCGTTTCAGCCATCGGCGGTGAAAATATTACCACAACCATCGAAGGACCCGAACGCTACAGTGTGAATGTGCGTTATGCAAGGGACTACCGCGACGATTTGCAAAAGCTGCTGCGTGTTCTCGTACCAACGATGTCGGGCGCACACATACCGCTCGGAGAGCTGGCGGACATAAACATATCGCTCGGACCTTCTATGATACGCGATGAAAACGGAATGTTGGCCGGCTATGTATACGTTGACCTTTCGACAAGCGATATCGGCGGATATGTAGCAATGGCAAAACAGGCGGTGCGGGAAAAATTGCAGCTGCCCACGGGCTACTCGCTGCAGTGGAGCGGACAATTTGAAAATATGCTGCGAGTAAGAGAGCGGCTAAAAGTCGTCGTCCCGCTGACTATACTGATTATATTCATGCTGTTGTATATGAACACAAAGAATGTGGTCAAGACGGGCATTGTCATGCTTGCCGTGCCGTTTTCACTTATCGGGGCAATATGGCTATTGTATATTCTGGGCTACAACATCTCAATTGCAGTCTGGGTGGGAATGATAGCTCTGATGGGACTTGATGCAGAGACCGGGGTTTTTATGCTGCTGTTCCTCGACCTTTCTTACAAAGATATGGTCGCAAGAGGCAAAATGAAAACCTTTGCGGATTTGAAAGAGGCGATTATTCACGGCGCAGTCAAGCGAATCAGACCAAAGATGATGACCGTGATGGCTATGTTCATGGGACTTATTCCGATTATGTGGTCGATGGGGACAGGTGCGGATATGATGAAACGGATTGCCGCTCCGATGATAGGCGGCATCGTTACAAGCTTTGCCCTGGAGCTGCTGATTTATCCGCCGCTATATGCGATTTGGAAATGGCGTTACGAAATGAAGCGAGGCACCGTTGATGTGTCCGACTTAAAGCTACACTGATGCCGGCTCTACATGCTTATCTTTAGTATGTTTCGACATATCTATAAGCTGCGTCAGAAGCGAAATCTTTCTCGTATTATGCTGGCACTGCTGCATAGTTAAGGTACCAGAGGCCGTTTTCTTTTTGATGTCTTCTATTATATGCTCAATTTTTTCCACCTTTGTGTCTTTCGGGGAAACGGCATCATAGACCACGAGTCTGACTAAATTCAAGCCGACCATTGCAAAGCCGCCGTCAATGAGAAGAAATATACTTTCGACAGGCGGTTCCTGGTCCGGCATACCCTGCTTAACCTCCATAATACCCAAACCTAATTTGCAAAACATCGGCATATGATTGCACCACACCCCAACCTGCCCATCGTGAGCAGGGAAAGTCACCGAGGCGGTTTTGCAATCAATGAGTCTGCCCAATGGTGCAATTACGATACATTGAAATGTTCCAGGTTCGGCCACTATCAATTTTCCTTTACCGACTTGCCAACGTTCTGGCCTTTTGAGCGGCATCCTCAATGGTGCCGACATACATAAAGGCCTCTTCAGGCAGATGATCCCATTTGCCTTCGCAGATTTGCTTACAGCTTTCGATTGTCTCAGCCGTGGTAACGTATTTACCATCGAGGCCAGTGAACTGCCGCGTAACAAGGAACGGCTGGGAGAAGAATCGTTCGAGCTTCCTGGCTCGTGCGACCGTTATCTGGTCTTCCTTGCTTAACTCATCTATACCGAGAATTGCAATGATATCCTGAAGGTCGTTGTATCGCTGCAGGTATTCGAGTACCATCTGTGCAATTCTATAATGTTCCTTTCCAACGATATTGGCATCGAGTATTCGTGACGTACTTTCGAGCGGGTCTACCGCAGGGTAAATACCTTTCTGTGTGATGGAACGCTTGAGCACGACGAAGGAATCAAGATGCGAAAACGTCGTCGCTGGAGCAGGGTCGGTAAGGTCGTCGGCGGGCACATAAATGGCCTGAACGGAGGTTATCGAACCCGTCTTTGTGGATGCTATTCGCTCCTGGAGTTCTCCCATCTCCGTTGCCAGAGTCGGCTGATACCCTACCGCTGACGGTATTCGCCCAAGCAAGGCCGAAACTTCCGAGCCGGCCTGTGAAAACCGGAATATGTTATCGATGAAAAGCAATGTATCGCCGATGCCGCTTTCGCAGAAATACTCGGCCTCGGTCATTGCCGTAAGTGCGACCCGCAGACGTGCGCCAGGCGGCTCATTCATCTGCCCGAACACAAGACAGGTATGGTCAAGCACCCTGTCTTTACTGTCGCCGATAAACGTACTTTGCATCTCAAGCCAAAGGTCGTTACCCTCACGCGTCCTTTCGCCTACTCCTGCGAAAACGGAATATCCGCCGTGCTTGGTTGCTATTCTCGCAATTAGCTCCTGAATAACGACCGTCTTACCCACGCCGGCGCCGCCGAACAAACCTGTCTTGCCGCCGCGGACAAATGGACAGAGCAAATCGACTACCTTTATGCCTGTCTCAAACATCTCGCTTTTGGCGGAAAGGTCTACCAATTTTGGCGGCTGACGGTGAATTGGCCTTTTTTCATCGGCCTTGACAGACCCCATTTCGTCTATCGGCTCACCGAGCAGATTTATCACCCTGCCCAGCAATTGTTTTCCGACAGGCACCATCACAGGCGAACCGGTATCAATTACGTCCATTCCTCGCCGCAGTCCCATCGTGCTGCCCAGCGATATGGCTCGTATTCTGCCGTTGCCTAAGTGTTGCTGAACTTCTCCGAACAGTGACGTCTTGCCGTTTCCAAAATCGCCCTTTATCTCGATGGCGTTATAAACCGAAGGGGCACACTCCGGTGCAAATTTGACGTCAAAAACACTGCCGATAACCTGTATCAATTTACCTTTGTTCATTATAAATCTCCGGTTCCACTAATTATATCAAGCAGTTCTCCAGTTATCTGCGTCTGCCTGGCACGGTTGTACTCGGCAGTAAGTTCCTTAATCATTTCGTCGGCGTTTTCCGTTGCGTTTCTCATCGCAACCATACGAGCAACATGTTCACTCAATACAGCATCCATAAAACAGCTTTTTATTGACGAGTGTATTATCATTCGGCCAAGACCTTCTATTATTTCCGCCGGTGACGGGGAAAGATAAAAATCTTCAAAAGACAAATCCCACGGCCATATAGCTTTCGCTCGCGTCGTAAGGTCGTCTATCAACTCCGTCAGGGGCATAACAGTCAGCGTTTG
>JAPLMV010000123.1 GCA_026386835.1 Planctomycetota bacterium
CGCAGGAATTTTGCAAAATTACGCTCGCGGTGAAAAAAGCCAGCGACAGTACCGCGGTCGAAACCGATATTGTAATCCCGTGCGTCAGCTTCGAATCCATCGTCGGAAAAAATACTCAGGCGGAAACTAAATTTGCCGCCAACGACATATCAAAAGCGATAATTAACAGCCTCCAGGATGTACCTATTCCCGTTACAGTGCAGTTAGCTTGTGCATCGCTGACCTTCGAAGAGGTAATAAATCTTCAGCCTGATGACATACTGGTGCTGAACAAAACAGTAGACCAGCCTGGCGACCTGCTTATTCAGGGACATAAAATATTTCAATGCTATCTTGCCACAACCGACGGCAACCAGGCCGTGGTTATCGCCGACCGGTCGGAAACCAAGACATAAATGAATTTACATATTTATAATAATTAAAAGGAACTCAAAATATGGCAGACACAGCACAAGCCGTAGTGGAAGAGAACGTAAACCAGACACAGCCGCAAAATGATGCGGCAGCACAGCAAACCCAGGCACAGTCTGTTGACTTTCCTGAAGTTGTTCAGGCCGATGACACCGCCGCTGCGGGCAGTATCGACATCCTGCTGGATATGAATGTTCCTGTTACCGTTACTGTCGGCCAGACGGAAATACAGGTTCGCCGCCTTCTGCAACTTGGCCCCGGCTCGGTAATAAAGCTCGACAGGCCCGTCGATGCACCTGTCGACCTGTATCTCAAAGACACGAAATTCGCTACCGGCAGCGTGGTCGTCGTGGATAACCACTTTGCCGTCAGAATAAAACAGGTTCTCGGCCTGGGCGATGCCGGCGGCAAAGAGGTCGGTAAATAATTTACAGCCTGCATCTCGGAGATAAAACCATAATGGCAGTTTCAAATAAAGCCAAAACACCCAACCTGACAGGGCATCATTTGCTCAAGGGCGCAAATGACGTCGATGCCTCGCCCCTTTCATCCTACAGCAATATCATACTCGTTGCGGGAATGATAACGATACTGACCACCCTGCTGATTCCGCTGCCAACCCCGATACTCGATATGCTGCTTGCATGCAGTATATCACTTGCGATAGCGGTTTTGATAATTACCCTTGCCTCGAAGGAATCTTTGGAATTGTCGTCGTTTCCATCGCTTTTGCTTTTCGTAACACTGTTTCGGCTGTCTCTTAACGTCGCCTCAACCAGGCTCATACTCATGCATGGTACAGCCGGCCAAATCATTCAAACATTCGGAAATTTTGTGGCCGGCGGAAGTCTGGTTGTCGGCCTTGTGATTTTCTTAATCCTCGTAATCATCCAGTTCATAGTCATCACAAAAGGCTCCGAGCGAATAAGCGAAGTCTCCGCAAGATTCACACTCGATGCCATGCCCGGCAAGCAAATGGCCATAGACGCCGACCTCAATGCTGGTACCATCACCGAAACCGAAGCCAATGAGCGGAGATCAAAAATCGTCAAGGAAAGCGAATTCTACGGCGCTATGGACGGCGCAAGCAAATTCATCCGCGGCGATGCAAAGGCAGGCCTGATTATTGTTATGATAAACCTCATCGGCGGCATTGCCATGGGTTATTCCAAAGGTATGACTATCATGCAGGCCATAAAGACATATTCCATACTCTCGATCGGTGACGGGCTTGTCAACCAGATACCCTCGATAATAATCTCCATAAGTTCGGGCTTCCTTGTAACAAAAATCTCTTCAAAAAACAGCGTGGGTCAGGACCTCAGCAAACAATTCCTAAGGACAAGTCAGCCGCTGCTTATGGCATCGGCAATAATCGCAGCTATGGCGTTTGTCCCAGGTCTGCCAAAGATACCATTTTTAGCCCTGGCAGCAGGCTCTTTTTTCCTCGGGCGAAAAATGGCAAAATCTGAAAAGCAGTTCGAGGAAAAACCAGAAACCGCCTCCGAGCAGATAAAAACAGATAAACAACAGCCCGAAGAATTACTCGATATCGACAGGATTTCCGTCAATGTCGGCGTGCGGTTAATCAGTATGGTTGACCCGCGTAAAAACAGCACCATCTTCGAAAGAATCGGTGCCCTGCGGAGAAAATTTGCCCAGCAGTTCGGCATCATCATCCCGCTTGTTCGTTTACGGGACAACATCATACTCGAACCGACCGCCTACGAGATTCGTCTCTGCGATTTGCCGGTTGCAACAGGGAAACTTGAGCCCGATATGCTCCTTGCGATGGATTCCGGCAATGTTCATGCAAAAATTTCAGGGGTAAAAACCACCGAACCTGTCTATGGCCTGCCTGCCATGTGGATTAGCACGGCTAACAAAGAAACCGCCGAACTCAATGGCTATACCGTAATCGACCCCGAATCGGTTTTCATCACGCACCTTTCGGAAACGCTCAAAAAACACGCCGACGAATTACTGACCCGCGAGGACGTACAGCTTCTGGTCGAAAGACTTCGCAAAATCCAGCCTTCACTGGTCGGCGAAGTTGTCGGCGAGCTTGTCCCCATCGGACTGCTTCAGCGAGTCCTTAGAAATCTTCTCGCAAGCGGGATACCGATTCGCGAATTGACTACCATAATCGAATCGCTCGGCGAACATGCCTTGAAAACAAAGAACACAGTCGTTTTGACCGAAATGGTTCGAAAATCCCTTAATAGAACCATAACTGAGCTTTACAAGGACGGCGCAGGAAAAATCCTGGCAATAACGCTCGACCCAGTCCTGGAGCATCAAATGGCTTCAACGCTCAAGCAGGAAGGCGAGTCCCTGACACTGGCCCTGCCTGCAGATATGGCTATGGATTTAAGCAAAAAAATCGCACAAACCTGGAAAACAGCGATGGATAAAGGCAGGGAAAAAATCGTTTTGTTGTGCGATTCCAAACTCCGTTCCCCGCTGGCAGGGATGCTGGCAAGAACAGTGCCGCCGCTGCTGGTAATTGCCTATGACGAAATCGTTCTCGGAACGGAAGTTGAGCCCATTGAAACCATAACCATAGAACCCAGTGAACTTAACGCTCAGCAGGAACAGGAATTTGCCGGAGTCACAAGATGACGAATTTGCAATATAACCCAGGATACCTGACACAAGATATAAGATACCAAACAAGAGGTTCTCTATGCCTTTAGATGTTCGTCCGATAGCAATAAAAATTGCCGTGCTGTTTTTTTTCATCCTCGGCTTTGCAGGACTGACAAGCGGGCTTACGCCGTTTACCTGCTGCAAAAGAGGACTGGTAGGTGCTATCGCCGCATATATTGCGAGTGTCATTGCCGTTAAGGTCATTAATGTTATTTTGATTCAGGCGATGATAGAAAGCAAGATAAACAAACGAAAGGAAAAAGCCGATGGCGCCAAGGGTTAAGCCAACCTGCGAGTTTTCCATCGCCGAAGAGAGCCAGGAACGTCTCAAAAACGCCGCCCGCCGCGCGTACGAAAACCAGGAGCAGTCCGTCCAAAACAACCGCGTCAGCGAATTTCTCCCGATGGTACAGAAAATTGTCTGGCGTGTTGTAATATATCTCAAACCTCCGCTGTCCTTTGAGGACCTGGTCTCAGCAGGAACTATCGGGCTGGTCAAAGCCGCCCGCGATTACGACCGATCGCACCAGGCCGAATTTAAAACATACGCTTATATCCGAATAAGGGGCGCTATTCTCGATGAGTTGCGAAGCTGGTCTTTTGTCCCTGAAAATGTCAAGAAACAAATTCAAAAGACCCTGCGGACAAGCGCAGAAATAATCGGACAGACCGGAATCATGCCTTGCGACGAGGAACTGGCAGAAAAGCTCGGCATAACCACCGATGAGCTTTATCAAACTTTTGAAAATGCCCGCGCTCTGCATTTCCTGTCGATAGACGGCTTTGCCGACGAAACCGGCGCCCTCGGTGACACCCTCGCATCGGTCGGGACAATGTCGCCCGACCAGAATGTCGAGCACAATGAACTTGTAAATAAATTAGCCGAGGCAATAGAACAGTTATCACAAAAACAAAGGCAGGTAATTCTGCTATATTATCAGCAGCAATTGACGATGAAACAGATTGCCGAAGTCCTCCAAATTACCGAGCCCCGCGTCAGTCAACTGCATGCAGGTGCTCTTTTCAGTTTGTCTTTGAAATTGAGGGAGTGGAACGATGGCAGAAAATGATTTCAATATGGTCAAACCGGTCGAAAGTCTCCAGAACATTTCAGGGCTGTCCCCGGCAAAACGCCGCGAAGAAAAAAAACGAAGACAAAACACCAGCGGACAAAAAAAAGATAATTCAGAACAGCAGTTGGCAGAATTTATCGAAGAGTCCGAGCTAAACGGTGAATCTGTACGCGGTACGCAGGACGTAAAGAATCGGCAGCAGGACGACGCCGGCATTGATTACCGCGCCTGACTCGTAATTATCGACTATATAAAAAACTTGAAAGGTTAAGATAATGGAAAAAACGGCAGGACATGTTTTAAAAGGCGACAAAGTAAAACTACAGGGTCGATTGCAGCTCGATTTTATGCAGCCCGGCTCACCACTGCCGAAAACAAAAACTGCCGTTTCAGCCGCACCCCAGGCACGAATTATCGAAAATAATCCTGAATTTGTCGTTGTAGAAGTAATCTGTCCCTGCGGTTCCAAGACACAGTTAAAATGTAATTATGCCGCCGCCCAGGCACAAATAAAATAGGAGAAAATAAAATGCACATTTATAATAAAATTCTGCCTTGTTTACTTATCGCATTGATGCTGATGCTGTCCGGCTGTCCGACCTTTGAAAAGTCGGCCAAAGTCGTTACCGCCCCTGAACCCACCGACGAGCTTCATAACCAGGCCGTCGCAAAAAGATTCGAGGAGCCGACCCCAGAAAAAAATCCCACCGCCGTCGAATCTGCAATAGAACTCTCTCAGAAATACGCCAAGGTCTCTGAAGAGGCCGCAGTTCTTCGCCGGAAAAGCCAGGATCTTGCCGCCGAAAACCAGCGACTAAAAGAGCAGGTAACATCCTTGGACTCCCAGCTTCAGCAGGCAAAAAAAGAATTGACCGAGGCAAACAATCTCCTTGTCGAAATGCGCATCGAATTGAATAACTGGAAGACCGATGTCCTCGGATTCCGTGACGAGATGCGTGACGCCGAGAAGGCCCAGCTCGAAGCCCTCTTGAAAATACTCAAAACACTCGGCGGTGAGGTCAAAACTGAACCGCCATCGGAAAAATCAAATCAGTCCCAGCCACAAAAACCCAAAACCACAGGTGAACCAAATGCATAATTTATCCATATCACGCAATACGCAGTACGCAATACGCACGACACTGTTGTTTATAGCCGTTGCCATGACCGGCTGCGACTCTTATCACAGGGCTTCTACGCCTGCCTCGGATTACTATTACCTCAATCCCGAAAAATGTCTATCCTCTGTCGGCCGGGCCGCTATTATTGAATTGAACAACAATTCGAGCTACCCTCAGGTCGCCGGCGATGTAACCGAGTCGCTTTTCCTTGCACTGCAGAAAAAACAGGTTTTCGGCCTGACCGTAATCCGGCAAGCAGACTCACAGTGGCAAAATCTCCAGCTAACACCGGATGCAACATACTCCTTCGAACAACTCGAGGCCATCCGAAAATCCCTCAAATGCGATGCTGTACTGGTCGGTACGATTACAAGATACCAGCCGTATCCTCACATGGCTATCGGCCTTCGCCTCAAAATAATCGACCTGACACAGGGTCAACTATTATGGGGTCTCGAGCAAATATGGGATAGTGCCGATAAAACCACTGAGCAGCATATGAAAAACTACTTTCAAAGCCAGATTCGTGCCGGCTTTGCACCCATCAACGAACAACTCCTCGCTGTAAGCCCTATCGAATTCCTCAAGTTCGTTGCTTTCGAGGTCGCCGAGACAATGAAAGTAAAAAAATAAAATGCAAATACGAATAATGCTGAAAGTGAGGCTGTAGCATGATAGAAAAAATAAATAATAGTCAAATACAGGGTTTCCTTGATAAGTCGCTCAAACAGGCGGACGTCGTAAAGCAGGCTCCGAAAAATAATGCCGATGCGTCTTTGCAGGCCGATTATGCTTCGCTGATTAATAAGGCAATGCAGACTCAGGAATCAGATGCCTCCGCCGTTCAGAAGGCAAAAGAGCTTTTACTCTCGGGTCAATTGGATAATCCTGAAAATATCCGACAGGCCGCAGAGAATATTATAAAATTCGGTATATAAAACCGGATAAAAGAGAAGGCTGACAACTGAAGAATAGGCCACGGAAGGCCGACGCTAACGATAAAAGGATTTGCAAGACCAGGCGAGGAAATGTATAGCTGCCCCCAGTTACTCATCCTCGCCCTTTTTTTGATGCATCCGCAGCAAACATCAGCAGGTTTGCCTGTTTTGAGTGCGGCTTTTGCAGGGCTTTCCAAATGCAGATTATCGCTCAATGTCCACAATGCGGCAACAACTGGCTGCTCGACAGCACCGCAGCCGATAAAAGAATCAAATGCCCCCGCTGTAACAAGCTCTTCAAAGTTCCAAAACTCTCAGATATCCCTAAAGCCGTCAAGATAATCAGGCAGGCCAAGGGCACTATTTATGTCGACGAATCCGGCAAAACCTATGGCTGACCGCCACCGCCGTAATCGTGCACAACTAACTATGCAACCGCCGCTTTTTCTGCTTCCGGCTCGTACTCGCCGAATTTAACGCTTATCTTCTTGCTTACCCCGCGTGTCTGCATCGTAATTCCGTAAAGCATATCCGCTATACTCATTGTACGTTTGGAGTGAGTGATTACTATAAACTGCGAACCCTTCTGAAATTCCCGAACAAGCAGATTAAATCTTTCGTTGTTGGCCTCATCCAGTGCCGCATCCACTTCGTCGAGCATGCAGAACGGCGAGGGCTTTGATTTAAATACCGAGAACAATAGCGCAATCGCAGTCATCGTCTTTTCGCCGCCGCTAAGCAGCGATATGCTTCTTGTCTCTTTTCCGGGCGGCTTTGCTATTATCTCTATGCCTGCTTCGAGTATATCTTCTGCGTCTTCGAGCATTATGTCTGCCTTGCCGCCGCCGAAGAGTTTACGGAAGATTTCCTGGAAATTCACCCTGATTTGTTCGAATGTCTCCCTGAATTTTTCTCTGCTTTGCTTGTTGAGCCGCGTTATCAATTGCTGCAACTGTGTCTGACTGTTATTCAAATCTTCGACCTGTTTGCTCAAAAACTCGTTTCGCTTCTCAAGCTCTTCCTGCTCATTTATCGAATCGACATTGACATTGCCCAGCCGCTCAATCCTGCCCCGCAACTCAGTCATTTCCTCTCGTACTGCATCCCAGTCAACCTGTTTATCTTGGTAATTCTCAAACGCCTGTTTCAAATCAATCTGCAGTTCCTGCTGCGTTCTTTCTATCAAGCCCTGTTGTTTGACCTCAAGTTCC
>JAPLMV010000280.1 GCA_026386835.1 Planctomycetota bacterium
GCGTGCTGATATGCCGCCAATATATTTTCCAGCCCTGCAAAAGCCCCCACCAGTGCAAGCAGTGTCGATTTGGGCAGGTGGAAATTCGTTACCATCGCATTGATGATTTTGAATTTATAGCCTGGCGTAATGAATATCCTTGTCGCACCGCTGCCTGCTGATATTTGCGAATCCGTTGCGATTGTCTCCAGCGTCCGAACGCTGGTCGTTCCGACTGCGATTATCCTGCCGCCCTGCTTTTTGGCTTTATTTATCAAGCCGGCATTTTTTTCATCGATGCTGAACCGCTCCTCGTGAATATCATGGTCTTCGAGATTTTCTACGTTCACCGGCTTAAACGTCCCCAGCCCCACGTGCAGCGTTACATAAGCAAAATGAATCCTCGAGTTTTTCAGCCGCTCAATTAACTCTTCTGTAAAATGCAGACCTGCCGTCGGCGCTGCGACGGCGCCTGCCTTGCGGGCATATACCGTCTGATAGCGGTTCTTGTCCAAAGCCGCCTGTTCAATGTTAGCATTTCGTTTGATATATGGCGGCAGAGGCGGCAGACCTATCCTTTCAAGAATAGCTTCCGCGTTTTCTTCTGTTTGGAGTTTTAACAGGCACCTGCCCTGCCCGGTTTTTTCCAAAACAACCGCCTCAACATAATCTTTTCCCCTGCCGCTTAGACAAATAGTCTCTGTTGTTTTTACTTTGCCTGCACCTTTCAACATCACTTCCCACAGGCCGGGTGTCTTTTCATTAAGAAACAGGCCTTCGAGTTTCCCGCCGGTCTTGCGAGCACCCAAAAAACGGGCAGGCAGAACCTTTGTATCATTAAGCACAAGGCAATCGCCTGGCTGTAAAAAATCTCCGATGCGGTTGAATAAGCTATCTAAAAGTTTATTCTCAAGGCGGCCCAAAACCAGCAGCCGAGAGCCACTCCTGACAGCGCATGGCTGCTGCGCAATCAGTTCCACAGGCAGATAATAATTCAATTGTTCTGTTTTCATAACCAGAAGTTATCAGACCTTACGCGAAATAACAAAAAAAATTTCCTGCAATAAGTAAGCTGATATGGGCTTTTCAAAGACAATATAAGTTTTTCCGCAAAAGCTGCCCTTCGCTATCTACGATACTGACAACGCAGGTTCGACTTAAAAATAGTAACTTTTCAAAGGGTAGGACAATGACACCGAAAAGATATTTTGAGCAAACCGCGACTTCGCTTGCCGCCCTTGGCAGGGATGAACTGGAGAAACGAATCAAAAATTTCAACGGCCGATTTAGGCTGGATTTCACCGAAGATTACCTGAATAACCTCAGCGTTGACAGGTTAAGACACATCCTTTTAGCCGCCCTGATTAACGCAAAACCGCAATGTTAAATCATCAGCACTGTTTGCCGGAACAACCACGTTATTAAAATTCATCAAAGCATAATCTGTAGAAAAACAGGGCAAATCCAATATCTTTTGATTTAGGCTTGACTTTTTGATGAATTAGTTTTCTAATACCACAAGAAGTATGAGAGTATAATTATGATTAAATTAGTCGAAAATAAGTTTGAATCCATCACCTGTTTTTGCAAAGAATACAAGGTCAAAAATCTGGTATTGTTTGGTTCTGCTGTTGATGAGAAAAATTTTGATGACCAAAAAAGCGACCTCGATTTTCTTGTCGAATTTTTGCCTATGGACCCTGTCGAGCATTCAAGGGCATATTTCAAACTGCTTGAAAGTCTTCAGGACTTATTTATGCTTCCTGTTGATTTGGTTGAAATTAAAGCTGTACATAATCCATATCTTTTGCAGTCAATAAACAAAAATCAAAGACAGATTTATGCAGCCTGAAATCCTCAAATATTTGTATGATATCGAACAAGCATGCCAGGCGATTTTTGGCTTTATCAAGGGAAAA
>JAPLMV010000278.1 GCA_026386835.1 Planctomycetota bacterium
TTTATTGCGTTAAGATATCGACCCAATCCAACTTTTTCATTGAAACAATTTGCTGATTTGAAATGATGAAATACCATACTATCTGTTTCATCAAATTTATTAAATTGCATTGGCCCATTAATATTTATGGTCCATATTGATGTAACCGACGCAATATTATGGGCTGTCTAATAGCATTCTTTAGGATTTTCAAAAATGCTCTTCATACCCAAACTAAATGATGAGGGTACAAAATCTTTATAGCCATCGTGGCCAAGGAACCCCGAGATTGATACTTAGATCCTTGATATCATCGTGAATTTTCTGGTCCAGTCTAAATAAAGCGAAAATGTAGATTACTGCTCCAACGATCACGGCAGCTAATACCGCCACTACATGAGTGAGTGGTAGGAAAAAATGGATAAACAAAAGAAAAACACCCATTAAGCCTGTAGCACAGAGTATATTTTTGACCGGATCGTATTCGATTCTCACTGGAATGACACGGGAAAGGAGAATGAGGGCACCAAGTGCATTGAGGGTCATCGCTATGAGGGTTGCTATAGCAGCTCCCGTAATTCCCATTATCGGGATAAGGACGAGATTAAGGAGGATGTTTGCGATGGATGCAATAACCGTTATCCAGAAGGCATCTTTTGGCCGGTTTAGAGCGGCCAGAGTCATCGTACCAAGGTACATGAAGACATTGACAATCTGTACAAGTAAGAGAAAAAAAAGGGCCGAATTACCTTCAACGAAAGATGCTCCATAAAGGTAGTACAGGAGTCTTTCCCCCAGAATCCATCCGCCGACGCAGGTTGGTATTGCAAGAAGTAGGGAATACGTAAAAGCCCTTGCCAGAGAATTTTTAATTTCTGTAACCTGTCCATGTGCTCCCCAGTTGCTAATTTTTGGATAGAGAACACTGTGTAAAGCCAATGTCGTGAATGTGGCAACAGATGTGAGCTGAAATGCAGTGCGATAAATTCCAACATCAGCATTACTCATAAAAAACCCGATTAGAAGTGTATCGGCGTAGCTAAATATTAGTGAACCGCTCGCAGTAAGAAAAATCCAGAATGAAAAGCCGGACAGGTTTTTTAGATGTGATGTCCTGAAGCGGACTAATTTAAGTTCCAGATAATGGAAATTTGCAATACCCCCAGCGATTAGTCCACCTATAAAACCTCCGGCGAGTCCTGCTACACCAAAGCCAATGAACACTGCAGAGATCTGGAAGATAAATCGTAAGAGTACCTCCACAAAATTACTAATTTGAAAGATACCTACCTTTCCGGCACCATAGACTCCTGTTCCAGTACTACTTGCAAATACTGATACAATAAGCGCAATCAAGATCCAGAAAAAAATCCCTGATGAATTGATGTCCTTAAGATAGGGTTCTGCAAAAAGAAGGGTGGTGACAGATACTGCAAGAAGTACAATTCTGATAAAAACAAATGCTGAAAAATACTCATTCGGTTCTTCTCCCTCCGAAATGCGTTTCACTGCTGCTCCCCCAAATCCCCCGTCACCAATAAGGTTGAAAATTCCATAATATGCAAGTAACAGGAAATATGCCCCGAGTGGCTCAGGTCCTAAAACATGCGCGAAGTATATCGTTGAGAGAAATCCGATACCGGTGAGCGCAATCGTTGAAAAAAGAGTGATTACGCTCTGTCGCTGAATTGAGCTGATTTTCATAAGGCGGGAGATAAAAAGTGAATCGAAAAGCACATTCTAATATTGTTGAGAAAATTGTTAATGATTTCGTGACGTGCCAAAACAGATAGAATAATTCAAAAAACATCGATATCCCTGAAAAACCTGTAAAAAAAATATCTTCAATGGAAGATCTTCAGAAAGTCGATTACCTTATGTTTTACGATAATCCAAATCAAAGAACCCTAATGTATCAAAGAGTCTTGTACTTGTCAATTTTCTCACGAGATTATTATGGTTTAGCAATGATTTCCTGATCCTTGCGGTTGAATGGCTTCTGCGGTATGCTGTTTATACCACTCAATCGTCTGTTTCAATCCTTCCCGGAACGGCATCTTTGCCTTAAACCCAAACTCTTTTTGTGCCCGGCTCACATCCAGGCTGCGTTTCGGCTGGCCATCGGGTTTTGAAGTATCCCAATGGTTCTCCCCAACAAAACCTGTCAATTCCTGAATCAGATTCACGAGATCGCGGATCGTGATTTCCATCCCGGAGCCAAGGTTTACCGGATCAGGTTTATTGTAGTGCTCGGTTGCAAGAATGATCCCGCGTGCAGCGTCATCGACATACAGGAACTCCCGTGATGCCGAGCCGGTTCCCCACACTTCGACGTAGGATTTGTTATCCCGTTTGGCTTCAGTGAATTTTTTGATGAGTGCGGGGATAACATGCGAGCTGGCCGGATCAAAATTGTCACCTGGACCATACAGGTTGACCGGAAGAAGATAAATTGAGTTGAATCCATATTCCTGCCGGTATGCCTGTGACTGGACAAGGAGCATTTTTTTTGCGAGCCCGTAGGGTGCGTTAGTTTCTTCAGGATATCCGTTCCAGAGATTTTCTTCCGTGAACGGAACCGGGGTAAATTTCGGATAGGCACAGATAGTTCCAACGACAACGCATTTTTCGACATTTTCCTGCCGTGCCGCCTCGATCATCTGGATGCCCATGATAGCATTATCATAGAAAAGTTGCCCCGGGAAGTTCTGGTTGAATCCGATTCCCCCCACTTTAGCGGCGAGATGAATAACAATATCACAATCTTTGACTACCTGTACACAACTCTCCCATTTCCGCAGATCTATCTCTTTGCTGCGGGGAATCCGGATATTTTCTTTAAGAATCCCTTTTTCAAGAAGTTGATTAACGACCTGTGATCCAAAAAAACCAGCGCCACCGGTAATGAGTATTTTTTTATCGGACCAGAATGTCATAGGCATTTCCTGACCATAGATGGAAGCATGAATGATACCAGTATTCCCTGGTGATAATCAGAATTATTGATTACTCCCTTTTTTATG
>JAPLMV010000069.1 GCA_026386835.1 Planctomycetota bacterium
ATACGAGATACGAGCCACAAGCGACGAGATGTGGCTTGGCGACATTGGAGCTCCACCCATAAACGGCAGGTATACCCTTTTCTTGTTCATGCTTCGAATTTGGTTGTGGCCAAAGGCCATAATGTGGTATCCTTACGCAAATGCCGGAAATCTTCAAAAGACAAATTATTAAACTAATCAAGCACCGTGACTACGAACCCTTGAAACTATCCCAGTTGGCAAAAGCCCTGGGCGTAAGCTCGCAGGACTATCCGCAATTTAAGCTTGCCTTCGACCAGCTCCAACAGGCAGGCCATATAATAATAGGCACCAAAAACCTCGTTACTGTCCCCCCGATGCCAGGCCGAATCGTCGGAACGTTCAGGGCAAATCAAAAAGGGTTCGGCTTTGTAATTCCTCTCGACCCCGCCTCCCACGGCGATTTATTCATACCGCCCGATGCCTGTGCAAATGCAATGACCGGCGATACCGTCGCTGCGGTGGTCGTCCGCCAGACAAAACTCGGCTCACAGTTGAGGTACAGCGGCAAAATTATCGAAATCCTCGAACGGGCGCATAACCGTTTCGTCGGAACACTATTGAAAAAACAGCAGGGCTGGATTGTCCAGCCGGACGGCAAAGCTTTCGTCGAACCAATTTTGGTCGATGATGTTACCGCTAAAAATGCCGCCAATAACGATAAAGTCGTCGTCGAGATGCTTTCCTTCCCAACCGCCGGACACATCGGACGAGGCGTAATAATCGAAGTCCTCGGTCGTGCAGGCCAGTACCACGCCGAGATTAGCTCCGTTATCCATCAGTACCACCTCCCCGGCGATTTCGATGCCGGCTGCATAGAGCAGGCACACAAGGCAGGTACCGCCTTTGACCCCAACAGAATCGACTCAAGAGAAGATTTGACAGATAAAGTCATCATCACCATAGACCCGCCCGACGCAAAGGATTTTGACGATGCGATAAGTCTTGAGAAAGACCGAAGCGGCAACTGGATACTCGGCGTCCATATCGCAGATGTCAGCCATTTTATTCCGTCCGATTCGCCGCTCGATATCGAGGCAAAAGAACGCGGCAACAGCGCCTACCTGCCAGGCCGAACCATTCCGATGCTGCCCGAAGTTTTGAGCAACGGTATATGCAGTCTCCAGCCACAGCAGAGACGTTTCTGCAAAACCGCATATCTGACTTATGATAAAAATGGCAAACTTTTAACACGCACTTTCGCCAACACTGTCATCTGCTCAACGCAGCGTCTCACTTATCAGCAGGCCGATAACTGCCTCAAAGGCCACACCAAAGACATCAAGCCGGAGGTTGCCAGGCTTCTGAAAGACATGGAGACACTTGCCCGCGCAATCGAAGCCCGCAGAGTTGAAAATGGAATGCTCCACCTGGATTTGCCAGAGACCGAACTGATTATGGATAAGGCAGGCCGAGTCGTCGATGCTACCCCTGCAGACAACAGCTATCCACATACTATGATTGAAATGTTTATGGTCGAGGCCAACGAGGCCGTCGCTTCATTTCTCGACAGACACAACGTCCCCTTTATGCGGCGGATTCATCCCGACCCCGATACCCTGACCATGAAAAATCTCTCACAGCTTGTAAGGGCTTTCGGCATATCCATTCCCAAAACTCCAGACCGCATAGCGATACAAAATCTCCTCGCCGCAGTCAAAGACGCCGACTGCTCCTTTGCCGTCAATCTCGTTGTCCTTCGCAGTTTTGAAAAAGCCCGTTATTCCCCGCTCCATATCGGCCATTACGCTCTTGCGTCCACGCATTATTGCCATTTTACAAGCCCTATACGCCGATATGCCGATTTGCTCATTCACCGTCTCTTAGACAATTATCTCTCAAAACACCCCGATTCGCCAAAATCCGACAATTCTTTATCCGAGCAGGAATTGACCGAAATCGGAGCACACATCAGCTTTACCGAACAGCGCTGCGATGACGCCGAGAATGAGCTTAAAAAAGTCCTGATTCTGCAGATGTTAAGCAGCCATATCGGCGATGAACTGGATTGCGTCATTACCGGCATTACCGGCTTTGGCGTTTTTGCACAGTGCCGTAAATACGGCATTGAAGGCCTGATTCAAATGAACGACTTAGGCCCCGACCAGTGGCAGTACAACCAGAAAGCGCAGTGCATTGTAGGCCAGCGTACCGGCTACACTATCAGTCTGGGTCGCCTTATGAAAGTGCGCATAATTTCCGTAAACATCCCTGCCCGCCAGTTGAACCTTTGCCCCGCGGAACCGCTGGCCGGCAAAACTAAACGCCAGACGCAGGAAAAACCCGCAAAAAAATTCAAACACCACAAACCCCGCAGCCGCACTCAAGCCCGCCGTCGCCGCCCAAGAAGATAAAAAACCCGCCCTCCGTTATCCTTCCTCTGCCTTCGTTCCCTTCCTATTCCATGGGCATGGGTGGGTTGAAACCGCTGTTGTCTGAAATAAAAAAGGACGCCGAATAAGCAGCGTCCTTTTTTATTTTATACTAAGCAAATATTCTATTTTCGCCTTCTTTGAATCATTCCCAACAGACCCAGCCCCAATATGGCAATAGTTGCCGGTTCAGGAACACACAGGAAATCCTGGCTTAAGTCGCTTGAAATAACGAATATGTTATACGCTCTTGGGCTGATACCCGTGAGTGAGGCAAGCCATCCGTTGGCAAGAGTTGTCATCCCGCTGCCGCCCGAAAGATTTAATGCCTTAAAGCCGCTGCCAGTGCTGATATTCAGAGCCAGGCCGCCATTAATGTCGGTATCCTTTTCGTAAATGATTTCCCACAGAGCACAGCCAAAGGCGCCGGCGGTATCTTTATTGTTAGTAGTTGGGTTTGTCTGCCATGCGGAGTCAAAATAACGCGCCCAGAGTTCGCGAATAAGATTGGCCCGTATAAGCCCCATAGGCGTGCCGTAAACCGGAGCCGGCGGCAGTGGATAATCTTTTATTGAAAAATCGACAACATACCTTGTATCAATGTTTCTGTCGGGCAGGTCGATGCAGAATCCCCAGTTCGGAACCAAAGCACCGTTGCCGGTAGGGTTGCTTGTGGTCCAGGAATACATTCCTGTATACCAGCGTCCGCTGGTAATGCCGCCGCCGATAATGTCGGCCTGACCTGACAAACCGTTGCCGTGTTTACTGATGTCAACCGTTCCTGTTGGCACAGCAAAAGCCGCACCTGTAAGAATAAGAGTTAGCACCACAACAACACAAATACCAATCATTTTTCTCATCGTCATCTCTTCTCCTTTAAAAAAGCTCTTCTGTTTTCACCATAATAGTCACAACAGCTTTACACCATGTTGCCGAGGTTTAAAACTGAAACACATACCCCAACCACATCCTATCGCCTGACTATTCAAAACTCCAAGATCCAGTTTTTACGAGAATGAAAGAAAAGAACATGCGCATAGGTCGGTTGCGAAAACAACCCAAGCCCGTGCAAATTTGAAGTGTCTCTCACACCTCTCTCACTGCGCTTCTTTTCGCTCACCTCTTCTTCGCTTCTTCTATCTCTCTGCGGCGGCCCGATTTTGCCGTCCCCGTAAAAGCCGGAACAGCCAAACCGTACGCCATTTCGGAAAAGCTTATCTTGCCCGCAAAAACATATGGCAACCCAGATTAACTCATCCGAGTCATTCTTATTAAGATAGGGTATCATTTAATTGCACTTCTGTCAAGGAAAATATTTAAATATTTTAAAAAATTTGGTTTTGTCTGCGAGAATCGCCGCTTGCTTTATGGGGCAGGCGGCGTTTTTTGCACTGGCTGGAGGCCCAAAAAAACAGTTAGCAGTACTGTTATTTAGGGTTTTTATCGGGTCGTCCCATAAAAAAATAAAGTTTTTTATAGCTTTTTGCCGAAAAGAATAGATAGGCCGATGGCTCTTTTTAGCATTGAAAAAGCGGTTTTTTTATAGCTGAACGGGGTTTTCGATACCGACAGATTATTTGCTGGAGATAAAAGCAATGAGAACTATAGCGATAGTGAATCAAAAAGGCGGTTGTGGCAAGACAACGGTATCAATAAATCTGGCAAGTGCTTTTGCAGAGCTTGGCAAGCGGACGCTGCTTGTGGATATGGATCCGCAGTCGCATTGTGCGGTCGGCCTTGCGGTACCTGAAGACCAGATTGAGCAGAGCATCTATGATGTGCTGATAAGCCGAAGCAGAAATGAACCGATACGCGTGACTGAAATCCTGTGGCAAATAGGAGATCGGCTGGAACTTGCGCCTGCGAGTATAGATTTGTCGGCATTCGAGCAGCAGATGGCAGGCATCGGAGAGCGCGAATGCGCCTTAAAGTATGTTCTTGATGAGATAAAAGACGAATTTGATTATTGTGTGGTGGATTGTCCGCCTGCGGTGGGACTTTTGACATTTAATGCGCTGCGGGCTTCAAGCGATGTAATTGTTCCTGTTGAGACCGGATATTTTGCGCTTCACGGACTGAGCAGGCAGCTCGAAACGCTGAGCATTCTCTGCGAGCGGTCGAATCAGAAGGTAAACGTGAAAGTGCTGGCAAGTATGTATGACATACGGACAAAAATGGCCAGAGAAATACTCGCTGAATTGCGTAGTCATTTCGGCGATAAAATGCTCAGGACAACGGTCAATTTCAATACAAAGCTCAAAGAGGCGGCGAGTTTCGGCCAGCCCATATTTGAATATGACCCGGCAAGCAAGGGACAAAGCGATTTCCGCTCACTGGCAGAAGAGGTTGTGGGCTGCGATATAAAGCAGCAGAGGCATGAGATAGTCAATTCGCTGTCCAGCCAGCTTGAGGCCATAAGCGCCACTGCCGACGAACTGCTGAAATCATCCAGGCAGCCAATGCCGGAGAGACAAGCGGCGGCTAAACGAGAAATAAAAGATGTTGAAACTCCTAAAATCGAGAAACAGCAAATCGCAGCACTGGATTCCAAATTGAGCGACTATTACGGCGTGAATCAGATAAACGAAGCGATTGTATTTGTAACGTTGTATCCGCGTGCCGGAAGCGTCCAGGTTGCGGGCGATTTTAATAACTGGCAGCCGGTAGCGACGCCTATGGAAAAGGTAGGCGACAACAGCGGGGTCTGGCAGACAAAGATGAATCTGCCGCCGGGCAGATACCGTTATCGGCTGGTTGTTGACGGGCAGTGGCAGCAGGACCCTTATAACCATCACGCCGAACTAAATCAGTTCGGGGAATTTAATTCGATTGTTGAAGTAAAATAAGATTCGGCGTTGTTCATTTACGAATCTCCTTCCGTAGCCTCCGATTGTCTCGGGGGCTTTTTATTTTTGAATTTTCAGTCCTTGCAAAATATGCTATACGACCAACCAGAAAATAATTTAGGTAATGTCCTAATTTAAACTTTCTCCATAATTCAAAAGTTTCTCAATAGTCCAAACGTGGTCTGTTATTCCTGCTGCTATAGCTGGCCCGCGAAGACCAGTAAAGCCTTACCTCCTTATAAGGTAGGCCCAATAAGTCCACTCTGGCACGTCTCCAGCCTATGCTGTTGGGTAGACCTTGCAAGTGTCCAACAGGGCATTTTTATTCCTCAATACTAACTTTGCCCTGAGGGATTGCTAAGGGGATAGTCAAAAAAATTATTCTTTTTTTTCCAATACCCTATTGAAAACCAGTCCAGCCGTGCTATAATTACGATGTATGATATGATTATTTAGTTAAGGAGTATAACTATGACTGAAGCAAAAACAGAAAAGCAAGAAGCTAAAAAACGCGAAAGAAGCCCGATGTACCCAGTGATAAACTTGGGCGAAGCTGTTAGTAAAGTAAAAGCTTTGTATGAGAAAGAGGGCAAAAATTACACCCCCAGAGGAACAGCAGCGAAAGCGATGGGGTACAATTCTTTGAGCGGTCGAGCATTACAACTTCTTTCTTCTATTTATCAATATGGCTTATTTGAGCGTAAAAAGGGAGAAGTCAAGATTTCCAACGAAGCTTTCATAATATTACACGCTCCCGAAAACAGCCCAGAACAACTAAAAACGTTAGCGGAATGCAGTTTGAAGCCATCAATTTTTGGTTTACTATATGATGCCTATCCAGATAGCTTGCCTTCAGATGAAACGCTAATATGGTATTTACGAAAAAAAGATTTTTCGGAAGAAGCCGCAAAAACAATAACCCAGTGCTATAAGGAAACAATCGAATTTGCAAACCCAAAGGAACATAAAACCACTATTGGAGAAGAATCTAATAATTTGCACAAGACCAATCAAGGCACGACAGCCGAAGAAATAGAAATACGGGCTGCTATGGGTGGGCAAAAAAAGGATGTTCAAAACTCAAATGCTATTGCTTGGACATTCCCAATTGGTGAAAAAACGGCCTCTTTGACAATTATAGGAGGGAGACCCAGTCAAGAGGAGATGGATTCGCTTATAACCATATTGGAAGCCTTTAAGAAAACTCTACCAAACAGGCCACCAGTTAGTAGCTGATGGCCTGTGTTTTGTTACACCTAAGGGTACAACGGAAATTATGCCCTTAGGCAGGGGCGGGATAGCCCCTAATTTTGTATCCGGTAGTATTATCGGTTATCCCGCCTCGTAAGTCAAGAAATTTCCAGAAAGGAGTCTGGATATGCCTAAACAAATTGTATTTGTTCGGCCTATTAAGCACCATTGGACCTTTATGTCTATTGGATGCTTGTAAAGGCCAGAAAACCGCATGCGCCTTGTCTTACAAACAAGGCGCATACTATTAAAAACCTAATTACAAATTTTTTCAAAAGGAGTACAAAAATGGCACGAAACGAAAGAACATCAAAACGAGTTGCCCAAATAGCGTCTGCGCTATTGCGAGACGGCAGAACGTCAAAGAGAGTAAAAAGCGTGGCAGCTTCAGTGCTAACCCAACGCCCCGATAAAAAGAAAAAATAATTATCGAAGTTTCTTGATACAGCGATTGGGTATCGTGATGTGCCCTACTTAAAACGTGGGGCGCATTTTTTTATTAGGTTATTTTAAAATTAGGGAATTTGCCTTGTTAAGGTCGAACTAATCCTGTTGGACTTGACTGGTTTTGAAATTGACTTGGCATTAATTCTATTCTCCCCTTAACCTCTTCCAATATGAGTTGTGCTATTGGCATGTCTGGCGTTAGTAGGAATGGAGCGAGGCCAAGATTTATCATCTCCAGCGTAAGACGACCTTTCCAACCAGCATGAACAGTAGGTGCTGTAAAATGCACAAGCACGCCGCATCTCGCACGACTACTTTTCCCTTCAATGCGAGCTGCTAAATACGGGGGCCCATTTGTCGTGCATAATTCAATCATCTCAAGCGTCCAGCCCAGAATGAATTTACCTTTCTCCAACTTATAAGGCTAGTCTTTTCGTAAAAAAATCTTGTCAGAGTTTTTCGCAATATGCTCAGAAATTACACCATGTTCGGTCAAGTCAACGGATGTTGTGTTATAAGGACAATACGACAAGCATAGAGTAAGTTTGCAAGGAGTGGGTCATGGCTCTATTATTAATCTCTTATCGTCAATAG
>JAPLMV010000138.1 GCA_026386835.1 Planctomycetota bacterium
ATAACTCCTTGTAGGGTTTCGGCATTGCCTTTTCCAGGGTGACCAGTTCCTTATTGTGTTCGGACCTGGAATATTGGTTTATTGGTGCGGGGGTGCGGATGCCTGCGAAGACATCCTCGCCCTGTGCGTTTATCAGGTATTCACCGTAGAAATTATTTTCGCCGTTGCCGGGGTTGCGGGTAAATGCCACGCCGGTAGCGGAGTTGTTGCCCAAATTTCCGAAGACCATTGTCTGGACGTTGACGGCTGTACCCCATTCGTCCGGTATGCCCTCAATCCTGCGGTAGCTTACTGCGCGTTTGCCGTTCCACGAGGAGAACACTGCATTGATGCCGCCCCATAATTGCTCGTTGGGGTCATCGGGGAAATCCTTGTGCAGCACTTCTTTTATTCTCGCCTTGAACGACGAGCAGAGGTTTTTGAGGTCTTCTGCCGTCAGGTCGGTATCGCCTTTATAGCCCTTTTGCTTTTTGAGCTGGTCCATAATTTTTTCGAGCTGCTTGCGGATGCCTTCATCGTCCTTTGGCTCGATGCCCGCGGCCTTTTCCATTACGACGTCTGAATACATCATAATGAGCCGGCGATATGCGTCATAAACGAACCGCTCGTCGCCGCCGGACTGCTTTACTAAGCCGGGTATCGTTTTGGGGGTCAGGCCGACATTCAGCACTGTTTCCATCATTCCAGGCATCGATTTTCTTGCGCCGGAACGCACCGAAAAGAGCAGCGGATTTTCCCAGTCGCCGAATTTCTTGCCCATCAGCTTTTCAACCTTCTGGATTGCCTGCTGCACTTTTTCTTTTAAACCCTTCAGGTGGGTTTTTTTGTTCTGGTAATAGTGGGTGCAGACCTCGGTAGTGATGGTGAAGCCGGGCGGGACCGGAACACCGAGATTTGCCATTTCGGCGAGGTTTGCACCTTTGCCGCCTAAAAGTTCCTTCATTTTTGCGTTACCCTCGGCTTTTCCACCGCCGAAGAAGTAAACCATTCTTGCTGCCATTATAAAAACTCCTTCTTTTAAAAATTAATATCACAGGAAAAAAAGAATGGATAGTTTAATATACAGAACTCGTCGCGTCAACGGTTAAAAAGTGTGAAAATCTCATTTCTTCTTAGCATACAACTATACGCTATCCGCTATATGCTATCCGCTACTTTTACCCGACAATTATCTCATTCAAAGGCCGCTTCGGCACATGATGCACGCCGTTTTCATCCCGCCAATATTTGATATCCCCATCGGCACCGACCTTTTCGATAACCACTTTTTCCTTCGGCTTTCCAAGGGCTATGACAAAAAGGATTTGATGATGCGATGGTATATTCAGCATCTCACCTAATTCTATTCTCTTGACTGAGCCAACTATACAGCCGCCAAAACCCTTTTCAACAGCACCTAAAAGGATGCTCTGCGCCGCAATGCCTTGGTCGCATCCAAAGGATTCGCTTATCCGGGTGTCGCCTAACACGATGATGTATGCTGCCGGCCTTTCGCCCTGTGACGGTCCACTCCAATCCTCAAGATACCCCGCCCAGGCAAGATGTCTGAAAATAAGGGCATTTTTTTCCGGCTCGCAGGAAAGGATATACTTCAACGGCTGTTTGTTGGCTGCCGATGACGACATCCGTGCAAGGTCAATAAGCTCATCCAATATCCTGCGGTCTATTACCACATCCTGATAAAACCTTCGATAGCTAAGAAAAAACGAAACAAAAAAATATAACGGTCGGTTTTGTGGCGCTCAGAAAATGATTGACGAGAAAAGGGGTTGGGTTATTGTTAATTTTAGAGGCGCAGCAAACGGGAGACTGTCCACGCCAGGCGGAAGAAAACTTAGCCTAGGAGCCGGTAATTGGGATGAGATAAAATTTGATAAGGAAAGAGTTCTTGAAGAGATATCCCAAAATAGATTGTCGCAGAAAGGATGCAAAAAATGAAGCTTCTATTCAAAATCAGCAGCGTGATGATAGTAATTGTGACTTGTGCAGTTCTATGCTATGTTATTTACCTATGGGCCACATATATCGACAAAACAATAACTTCGGGTGAAGGGTATGGATTTAAAATAGGTGATACAAAAGAGCAAGTCTATCATAAAGCAGCCGAGCTTTTTAAAGATGATAAGGTTTTTTTCCTTCATCCGTTAGATGAACGAGGTTTTGGACCACACAAACAAATTAGATTTGGAAATCAGGAGTATGAATTAATCAAAGATC
>JAPLMV010000096.1 GCA_026386835.1 Planctomycetota bacterium
CGGTATGCAGCTTACGATAAGCTCATCGTTTCTCGCAACCGATTCATAATCATATCTGCCTTCGGCATTACGGGCTATCCATCTGTCAATCCCTATTATAAAACCGATTGAATTCGGGTCATACTCAGGACAAAACGCCTTCGCAGGGTCGTTGGGATGATAATAAAGCGTGTCGCCGAAACCTGTTGCCCTAATGTGCCTTGCAGGGTCTATACCAATGAGTTCAAGTCCAACGTTCCTGCTGTTTTGCCTGGGGCTTACAAGTGCATAACTTTTTATAACTGGCGAAACAGCATAAACAAAATCGGCCTGCTCGAGTATTTTTACAAAATCCTCGTAATACGGAAAACCAACCAGCGATTCGGTACCTACAACACAGTCGCCGGCAAAATTATGGTTTTTCTCCTTGAAGTCCCCTACCACACCCGTCATCACCGTCATCACTACAACGACTATGAAAACGCATAGTGCTACAGCTAAAAACGCAAGATAACTTATGCGTCTTTTCAACAGATAACGAATTGCCAGGATAATCTTATACATTATTAAAATCGAAATTACTTTAGTTCCATAAAAATAAAATATAAAAAATAAAATATAAAAATTACGGAGTTAAGACAGTCTTATTTCAACAGTTTTAAGTTTTTAGTTTTAAGCTTTAAATTTTTTTGTCTTAATTAAACAATTTTGATTTTTGCATTTTAATTTTTGATTTTTTACTCATACCGCAGTATCTCCACCGGCCGAGTTCTCACTGCTATTACCGCCGGTATCAGCGATCCTATAACCGCACCCGCCGTCGTCGCCAACACAATCGGCACAACCGCATGCCAGTCAACATCATTTGGTATCCTGCTGAACATATATACGCTGCTTTCCCAAAGCTTAAGTCCGAAGATTAAACGGACCTGGTTTTCGATAATATTTATGTTTTTAGTTACGACATAGCCGAGCGCCGTGCCCGCTCCTGAGCCGATTATCCCCACACATGCCCCGAAACCGGCAAATATCATTGCCACCGCACTGCTTGGTGCTCCGTAGCTTTTTATTACCGCAATATCCTTCTGCTTGGTCATGACTATCATATAAAATATGCAAAACACCAGCACAACCGCACTAAAGCTGATTACCCCGAATATCAAAAGCAATATCCCAAGCTGCTTGCGAATCTCCGCAACATACTGCCTTTGCATATACTGCGCCGTAACTATATCCGTATTTGCTGTCAGGTAAGATTCCCATCCAAGCTGCTTTTCCGCAAACTCCTCAAACACCCCCCGAATCTGCGCCGTTGCAGAATCGGCAGAAACACCTGCTTTAAGTTTGATTTGAATCTGGTCGGCGATTTGCCCCTCTTCATTCGGATATAAAACCTTTTGCACCTCTTCTATCGGCAGATATACAAACTCCTTGTCGAGGTCATAGACGCCGGTAAAAACAATGTCTTTAATAGTAAATTGTACACTTTTCCTCTTGAATTTCTTAATATCGCCCCCTGCGCCACCGCCCTGTTTATCCTCGCTGCTCTGTGTCTGTGAAGCAGTTCCGGTGGTAATTACTGCCTCGCTGCCGAGCATTTTTTCTATCGTCTTGAAATCATACGCATCGGTCTTTTCATCCGGCTCGGCTAACACTGCGATTCCGACAAATCCCCCTGTTTTCTCCGGTAAATCAGCAATTCTAAAAGACGGCGCCGGCTGCTGATTCTTTTGCTTATAAAGCGATTGTTTAAAACCGGTTACATTCGCCCGCGAAACCGGCTCTATCCCCAAAATCTTCACCGCACGCACCCTGCCTTGGCCCAGGTGCAAAAGTCCTTGCCCGGAAAGCACCGGCGTTGCATCACTGACTGCACCAAGCTGCCTGAGATGTTCGATAAATACCGGATACTTCGCCAGTTTCATCGGCGGAGCAACAACAATATCGCCCACAGCTTCAACCGCACTTTGCTCGATTGCGTTTATGTAACCTGTGAACAGACTTGCAACAACTATCAGCAACGCCGCGGACAATGCGACTGCAACGATGCTAAGGAACACAATCTTTTTTTTGTGCAGATATCGCAGCCAAAGGAATAGTTTCAACATTTTTTTCGCATCTCGTATCTCGTGTTTCGTTCGAAATGTGATTAACTATTCACGAACCACGTTCTTTAAAAGCGGAAATAACACCACATCGCGAATGCTTGTCGCTCCGGTCAGCACCATTATCAGCCTGTCGATTCCTATACCAAGTCCCCCTGCCGGCGGCATGCCGTACTTCAACGCCGTTATAAAATCCTCATCCATTTTGGCCATCGTATCATGCTGCCCGCGAAGCTGATGGTGAAAATTCTCCTCCTGAACAGCGGGGTCATTAAGTTCGGTATAGGCGTTGGCTAATTCCATTTTTGCTATATACATCTCGAACCGCTCGGCATAATTCGGGTCGCTCTTTTTACGCTTTGTCAAAGGACATATCGCCGCGGGATAATCCATCACAAACGTCGGATTTATAAGATTATCCTCGACCGTCGCCTCAAACACCTCGTTGATGACCACTGCATCATCCATACCCATTTCATCTATACCAAGTTCTTTTGCCTTTTTTCTTATCGCAACAATATCGTTGATATCACAGCCGGAGTATTCCTTCAGCAGTTCCGAATACTTAGCTCGCCGCCATGGCCTGCCAAAGTCGATTTTCATATCGTCAAACTGAACCTGATTATTCTCGCAGAATTTCCCCGCAAGAAAGCTGATTAACTCCTCGGTCAAATCCATCATCACGTTGTAATCGCCATACGCCTGATAAAGCTCCATCATCGTAAATTCGGGATTATGCCGCCTGCTCAGACCTTCGTTGCGGAAATTGCGGTTTATCTCGAAGACCTTTTCCATCCCGCCGACAAGCAGTCTTTTTAAAAACAATTCCGGCGCAATCCGCAGATACAAATCCATATCTAAGCTGTTATGATGCGTTATAAACGGCTTTGCCGCCGCCCCACCCGCTATCGACTGCATCATCGGAGTTTCAACTTCCATAAAACCACGCCCCCGCAGAAACTCACGAATACAAGCCACGATATCGCTTCGTTTCTTAAATAGCGGCATCACCTCCGGATTTGCCCATAAATCGACATATCTTTGCCGATACCGCATATCGACATCAGCAAGCCCATGAAATTTTTCCGGCGGCTGCATCAGCGACTTGCTCAGAATCGTAACTTCATCTGCCCATATCGTAATCTCGCCGGTCTTTGTCTTGCCCAGCTGGCCTGCCGCTCCGATTATATCACCGAGCTCTATAAGTTTCACAAGCCCCCACTGCCCGCTTAGCAAACTCTTGCTCAAACCTACCTGTATCGTCCCGCTCCAGTCACGCAGCGTTATAAAAATCAGCTTACCGATGTCCCTTAGCAGCACAATCCTGCCGGCGCTTTTTGCCCTCTGAGTCTGGTCATCCTCCTTGAATCTGCCTTTGACATCAAAGGCCGCCTCTGAACCTTCATACCTGCCCCCGTAAGGGTCAATACCCAATTCCTTTATGGCCGAAAGTTTTTCCTGCCTTTGCCGTTCAAACTGACTTATTTCCTGTTCTGACAAATCAATATACCCCTATTCATGTCTTTCGCTATTCTGTATCACTTCGCTCTTTAAAACCAGCAATCCTATTGCCAACTGCGGGTCCGACTCTAATGCTTCTTCCAATGTATGTTTTTTTAATGCACTGCTTCCGTCAACGTTAACGTTAACATTAACATGGTCTGCCCTGACCAGCACATCATTATCCCTGCGCACGTCGAACATCTTTTCAATCTCGTCGCTTCTGAGTTTTATTTCAACGTTCGGCCCGACTCCCCAGTCAGTCCTGCCCCGTTTTTTCATTGCCTCATGGCTTTCAACCCTCTGGCCTGAAGGCAGATGATAGTATGCCATCGTATATTTCAACTGCGCACCTTCTCCGGGATGATAAACCACTCCCTGAACACTACCCTTGCCGTACGTTCTCTCGCCCACCAAAACTGCACGTTTATGCTGCGGGTCAGCCAAGGCTCCGGATACAATTTCAGATGCGCTCGCTGAATAACGGTTTATCAGTATAACCAGAGGATAATCAGGATGAGTATTTTCCTTATGTGCCGACAGGTATGTCCATGCCCCGAACCGCGGGCGGGTGCTCACTATCATCCCTTCATCAATGAACTTGTCCACAACTTCAGCGGCTATATTCAAAAGTCCGCCTGGATTAAATCTCAGATCCAGAATAAAACCTTTCATACCCTGTGCTTCAAGCTCCTGTAGCACTTTTTCCAAATCGGAAGATGTCCTTCCATCGAAACTCGTAACCCGGACATAGCCGATCTTGTTTGCATCGTCCAGCATATACACCCACTGACCGCCCTGGCTCCTTTGCCATCCGAGAATTGTCGCAACCGTAATCTTCGCTCTGGTTATCGTAATATCGCGAGTTTCTTCTTCATGCGGACGCTTCACCGTCAACGTCACTTTTGTCCCTGAAGGGCCTGTGATATTTTTCACCGCACAGGTGATGGACATATCCTTGGTTGGAACGCCGTCAACTTTTTCTATCACATCCTCGGCATCAATACCGGAATTATATGCAGGCGTATCAGGCATCAGACTGCCCACCGTCAATAATCCCTTTTCCTTTGAAAGCACGATGCCGACGCCGCTGAATTCATTGGTCATCATCTTTTCAAATTCCTGTGTCTGTTGAGGCCACACTATCGTCGTATAAGGGTCAAGTGACGATAAAGCCGCTTCTGCAAACTGTGCTATCAGTACCTTCTCCGGCAACGCCGTTGTCGTCGAGTTAATCGCAAGCACCTTTTCAAAAATATCTATGAATTTGTCCTTGCTGATGCCCGCCGGTGACTGTTTTATCTCATCCGAAAGTGCATTCAGCCCAGCCGACCATGCCGCAAGCTGGTTGCTGTCGGGGGGAATGAATAATGCAACCGTACCTTTGCCTTTTTTAGCAGAGCTTTCCTCCCTGCTCTTTTGTATCTGTGAATACGACCTTGTCATCACATCAGCCAGTTGTCTGCATCGGTTTATCCCCTTATCTGCCATCTGGCTGTAATCGATAATCCGAACGTAATTAAAATTCAGCGCATCGATAGCCTTTGAAAACATTTCCTTCTTTACACCCTCGTACCGCTCCTGGCTGGTTTCGCAGGGACTATCCTGAAAAGACGCCACGATGTTCGCCTTATCCAGCAGCTCCTCGGCATAGTTTGTATACACATCGTTATTTTCATCTATCCTCTCAAGCCACCAATAGCAGTCCATATAAGCATTAAGCCATTGGCCATTTGACTCAAACTCAGCGGCCTTTGCCTTGGATTTCTCATTAACCTCTTTGACAAATCCAATACTCATCAGCTCTTTTTTTTGCTTCTCATCGGCATATTCTGACGCCTTGGCAATAACCACAAAGGCCTTGTTAATGTCGTTTACATCATTTAGCCCGTTGACATCCGCATCGGTGCGAAGCTTATCAAGTTCCGTCAGTTGCTGCCGGTATAAAGACTCGCGCTGCGATTGCCGTTTTTGGTCTATCGCTTCATATTCCAGGACGATATTCTCCAGTTCTTTTACAGCAGGTGTTGCGAACTTTTTGTTTTCCTCAATGCGTTTTTGTGCGCCGACAAAATTACCTCTGCTTATGTCCGAGCAAATCTGCTCGACCACCGAAGGCACAGGACTTACTGCCGATGCTTGCACTGAACACGGCTCGGCTCTGGCCTCTATCGATAGAACAGCATCTGCTATATTAGGTTCGATTGAGGACGGACTGGAAATTTCTATAACCGACGGCTCACGTGATGACATGCCATAACAATTCGACCAGCAAAAAACTGCAGCGACACAAGTTATAAGCAAACAAAACACGGGACCTATTTTCGATTTTTGCGGCAACAAAGAATTCACCCTTAATTTACATTTTTACCTTTTACTGAGAATCTGGTCAAACCGGATATTATCCTTATCTGCATTCACCCGCTTTGCCGGCACAGCCCAGAATATTCAGTTTATGTTTAACCATCTGCTTTATGGCCTCTCTGCCCGGACCAAGATACTTGCGGGGATCGAATTCACCAGGCTTTTCAGCAAACACCTGTCTGATTTTCGCCGTGAGTGCCATACGCAAATCCGTATCTATGTTTACCTTGCATATTGCCATCTTCGATGCCTTTGTAATTGCATCCTCAGGCACACCCATCGCATCGGGCATCTTGCCGCCGTACTTATTGATTAGGTCCTTGAATTCCTTCAACACACTGCTCGAACCGTGCATAACCAGGGGAAAATTCGGCAACTTCTTTTCTACGTCTTCTATCACGTTGAACGCCAGTGTCGATGCGCTTTTGAATTTATATGCACCGTGGCTGGTCCCGCAGGCAACAGCCAGCGAGTCACAGCCGGTCTTGCCGACAAATTCCACAACCTGGTCGGGGTCGGTCAGATGCTTGCTGACATCGTCAACACCCTGAACATGCTCTTCAATGCCGCCCAGCTGGCCCAGTTCTGCCTCTACTACAACTCCGTGGTCATGGGCATACTCAACCACTTTCTTTGTAAGCTTGACGTTCTCATCAAAGGGCTTGCTCGATGCGTCAATCATCACCGACGTAAAGCCGTCGTCGACGCACTGCTTGCAAAGCTCGAACGTATCCCCGTGGTCAAGGTGCATGCTTATTGGTATATCAGGGTTTTCACTGACTGCAACATCGATAATCGCCTTCAGGTAGCCAATGCTCGCATATTCCCTTGCCCCTTTGGATATCTGCAGAATCAATGGGGCCTTCTCTTCGGCGATCGCCTCCATTATGCCCTGCGTAATTTCCATATTGTTTACATTGAACGCCCCAACGGCATAATGATTCTTATAGGCCGCCTCGAACATCTTTTTAGTCGTAACCAATGCCATTCTAAAACTCCTTAAATAATTCTATACATCATACATCCTGTATAATATTGCGCAATAACCGCTACCACGCATCATTCTTAAAATCAATAATCAATGCTTAATATCCCGCTGCGCCGCCCAATCCGCTATATCTTTTATTTGAGCCCAGCCCCATTTCCGGCACACCCTGGGGCCATATACTAAACATTATTGCCTTGTTGTCAAGCGTTTCATCCGCTCTATACGTAATGCCCCAGCACATCCGGTGATACCGCCTTATCAGCGTTATTTCATTTTCTATGTTCTTACCGTAGTCAAAATCAAACTGTTGCGCAAAAACCAGTGTATACCGCGTGTCGATTACATAAGTAGCAGCAAACGTAAATGCGTTTGAACCTTTCTCATCCAGAACCTCAACCCGCTTCAAATACCTGGTTCCTATATAATAACTCAAATTAGGCCACAGCAAACGAGCGAACCCGACATTCATCTGGTCTACCGACCCGCTTTGCATATCAATGTACGCATCGCTCAAAAACGCCGTTGTATCGCTCAACCGCCAGATGTAGTCAGCCGTGAAATTATTGCGGCTCGGCCCGAATGTCTCAATTCGCCGAAGACTCGGACTAAGACTCGGATCAAGGTCTCCGTTAAATATCTCAGGAGCTGAATAAACCCTCATTGGAACAAACGGCTTGTTCCAGATGAATCTGTTGGGTCCAGGCCCGGCATCAGAAACTTCATCCTGATGGTCGACAAACGTCGCCTCCAAATCCAGCCGCATCCAGTCGACATTTCTCTGCTGGTCCATAGACCCACGTTTTGTCTGCAAAATTTGTGCAAGACTGAAATTGAACACATCTCGCTGCTCAAAAGCAGAGGTGTTATCATTGAAAACTGCCGCCGTAAATCCAGGCTTTATGATATGCCGCAACTGGTCAACATCTAATAGTTGTGATTTCGCATTCGGATAAACCTTCCACCACGGCTGCGGGAACACCCTTATCCCGGCTTCACCTACCCAGACCTGCTCCTTGCCTGGTTCGCCCGTCAAAGTGCCGTCAACAAGCGACCTCTGGAAACCGCTGCGGTCGTCATAACCGAATGTCCCCGCTGCATAAGGAACAACCTTAAACGGCTGTATCCGCATCGGAATATCAAGCTCGGTCCGGTGAGATGCAAAAGTATAATAATTCTCATCCATAGGTATGGAATGATCTTCACCTATCCTCTGCCTCAGTCTGCCAATCTGCGTATCGCTGTACATGGTCATCCTGTCGTCAAAAAGCGATTGTCCCGTCAAATGATACTCACCGCTCGGCAATTCTTCCAGTTCATCGGCAAAGTCATTTATCCGACCCTTGCCCAGGAACGAAAGACTCCAGTTGTCCTGGGTGCGCTTGAGATGAACATAAGTTTCCTGACTTCTGGTGTTGAATTCATTGCGATAAAAGCTTTCCAGAAAATGCTCATCCGACAGATAGCTTATCCCAGCCGTAAGCTGCCAGTTGTAAGGCATAAACTGCCTGTGTTCCCAACTGAATCTACCCCTGAGTTCATCGTCCGGCTTAAGGTCTCTTCGGCTGTCTATCCTGCCCAGCCGGTCTTCGCCGTGGTCGCTTATCAGGTAGCTTTTAATATTGCCGAAATAAGTATCCTGCTCATAATCAACTCCAACGCCGGTACCAAAACCCCGCTTGCTGTAATAATCCACGTCAAGGGTACTGTCCGTTCCTTTCGGCTCTTTCAATCCCAGCATCCTCGCCAAAAACCACCGTGACTCAACCGATGTCCCCATAATGCTGTCATTACCGATACGCATACTCTTAATAGGAATGTCAGGCCTCCACAGGTTGGCTCGCATAAAAGGCCAGTAGAAAACCGTCTGTTTGCCCATCTTCATACGAACATCACGCATCTCGGCGTCATAACTGCTGTCTGAAACCTTCTTCATCTCCGCATCGACCGTTGTTGTATCTGTAATTATTATGCTTGATGCCGTAATCGAAACCTGCGGCTGATAAAATTCGTCCGTCGTTATCGTGATATTATCTGCCGCAAATTTATTTTCCGCCACCTGTCTCATCTTAGCCGCACGAACATATATCGGAATCCCGCGAGTGGAATCAAATGTCTTCATCACCGCATTTACCGCTATCGCCTTTTTCTGATAAAAATCATAATATAGTTCATCGGTCTTGATTGTCCTCTGTCCCTCGCTCATCACAACATCGCCAGATAGATATATCGCCTGAACAGGACTCTTTCCCATGATGCCCTGCGACTCACCCTTTTCTTTCTCCGACATCGACCTGCTCGAATAGAAAATCACCGCATTGTCCGCCTGCATTTCCAGCAGCCGCCCCTTCTCATCCTGCTTCTGCCAAACATATAACCTGCCGATAACCGTCGCAACGTCTCGCCCGTCTTCAGTCCTCGTTGACTCCATCTTCGGCTCCGCACCGCCGACCGGTGAAAAATTAACCGGATATATAAACTTCACTTCCTTCTTTGCAGCCGGCAATGCCTCTGCCTCAGCAGCCGCTTCTTCCTCTTCTGCTGCCGCGGCAAATTCAACTTCGTTGGCCTCCTCAACCGCCTGTGTCTGTGGCGCCGTAATCTCTTTTACCTCAACCATCTTGCCTTCTGTCGGCTTTTCTTTTTTCTTCGCAACCACGCCGCCCTTGGCGACCGTCTTCTTTGTCACCTTCTTCGCTGCTGCCTTCTTGACAGCCGCCTTTTCCGCCGGAACCTCTTCCTTAAATTCCGGCACAATCGATTCCTTCTGAACTAAAAACTTCAGTTCAACAGGTTTAACCTGCGCCTTCGCTTTTTTATAAAGTTCCCGTTCGCTCGGGTCGCCAGTTTCCATTTCGTCAGCCGTCACAAAAACCTCACCCCTGACGGCAAACCGCACGACCTGCCCCTGCCCATTTTCAACTATCGTCTGACTCAAATCGGTGGACTTGCCCCCCCGCAATTGCTTAACAGAAATTTTACCTGTCATATATACTGTTGTGCTGTAATCCACACGGGCTCTGCCCTGAAATTCCGTTGTCTTACTCTGAAGCCACACCACCGCCTTGTCGCCGGAAAACTCCCACGCCCCTATCGACAGCTCGAATCCATTCTCGAATAAAAGGGTATGTTCGCAGGTACTCAACTGACTGCTCAAAAGTTTCTTGCCCGACAGGTGTAAATCCTGGCCTATGAATGCCTGCACCTTTTGGCTGTCAATAGCCGACGAATCCTTTGCCGACAGTAAAACGATCGCAGATAAAACGCCCAGAACAAATAACAGCATCCTTTGCATATTTATTTTTCCGTTATTGCATAGAAATAAGGGTTTTTGCCGATAATTTTGCAAATTATAGCTGTTTGTCCGTGCAAAGCCACAAAAAATTGATATAAATAATACGACTATGAAAGAATATTCAAATTATCAAAAAAACGTAATTTCGCAATATTACCAGAACTTCGACACCCTAATGTTCCAGAAGCTCGGCGAACTGGTTACCGACCTATACCTTGCTGAGACACCCGCCAAAGCAGACAAACTCTGGCAAAGAGCACACAAGGCTATGCAAAACCTCAAAATACCGCCTGCTATCATCAACCACATTATGCAGAAAAAAAGTGTCGAGATTTTAGCCAAAAATCTCCAGGACTGGCTCGCCGGCAGCAACAAAAAGTGAAGTGTAAAAATTCAAAATTGCAGACAGCTTTCGGCTGAACTTTTTTATAAAAACCGCATTTGGCAAGATAGACAAGATTTGACATTAAATTGCGTTTACTCCTTATGGGACAAGGGGTTAAAGCAAATTTTATGGTTTGCAAAAAGTGACAAAAACTGACACGAATTGAGCATTTTTTGACAAAAATCGTTCACTTTTTAACGCTTTTTTACACTTTTTTACAAAAAAAGTCAGGTTTTTTACACCCCCGTTAAAAAAAGGCCACCTGTGTTAAACATGTTAAAATGGGAAAGACAGGAAAAAGATTTTTCACCACCAAGACCCGAAGAAATAAGACCGATAGACTTTTTTTGATGCAGAGAATATTTAAATTTTTATTCGTTTTACATAAAAATCATTTCATTTTTACCCAAGGAGACAACTCTTTTGCTACATCAGACAATAATATTGCCATATTTGCATTATCTGCCTCAGAATGTTTCAAAGTATTCACCCCTAATACATAGTAGTCTTTTGTAAATAAAGGGCCGCCGCTATTACCCGGCCCCATTATTGCATCTGTCTGGATCCATTGAATGTTATCGATTTTCTTTATGGATGACACTATACCCTTAGTAATAGAAAAGTTATATCCAGTCTTCGGGAACAGGCAGAAATAATCAAATTCCCCCTTTGCGCGATATTTTTTTATTTCAATTGAATAATTATTGATAAGAGCCTTCCAATCTAAACTTTTGGATAGTTGAAGTGAGGCCTCTGGGAATCCACAAGTATAGACTTCCATGCCATATTCAGGACGGTCTATTATATTTCTCAAAGGCGATGAAAAATGCTTATTAATCTTTATTAAAGCAATATCTGCATATGGACATTCATGAATAATCTTGGCAAGCTTGCGATCAACGGAATTTGGGCCAAAACATATATACAACTCTCCTTCTATGATATTGGGGTCTTTTTCCGCCCGATGATATACATCTATTATATGTTTGCTCGTTATCATATAACCATTTTCGTCAACAGCGAATGAGGTGCCAAGAGAAAGCGGCAGAGTAACTTCACCTAAATTATCATCAAACAATTTTAATATGAGAAATACCTGACCAACGTTACCCTTCAACCTGTCGACATTTAGCCGTGCATCATTTGGATTATGACTGCTTGTTTGAAAGTAAAATATACCAGTAATAATAGCCGCAAGAACGAAGGTTTTCAAAAAGTTTAGCTTTTTTAACTTTCCCTTCACTTTGTTCATCTAAAGTTTGTACGTTTTTGACATTCATATCGGACATCAGAGTTTTGAAGGTGTCATTAATATGCTTATGTATTTTTTTAGAGAGCTTTTTTTGGCCTTCTTTATTAAGTTCGTATGCCCAATTTAAGATTTCATTACACATATCGGGTTTCAAAGTAACGGCCTGGTCAATACAGGAGAACATTATTTTGGGGTCGCTAATTGAAAATATTCGAGCTAAATAAAAATAAGCTTTTGACTGAATTTCAGGGTTACCCTGGGCCATTTCGATTAGCTGCTTTAATTGATATGAGGATTGATCGTAGTTTTTATTTTTATAATTACTTACAGCCTGGTTGAATATTGTTTCAAGATCTGAATACATTAAAATCACCTCTCTGGCTTATCTTCTTTAATATCGGCTCTTATATTGTCTCCAATTTCATCCTTAGGTAAACAATTTAGTATTTCATTTCTCTTTTCTTTGCTTATCTTCTTTATCTCATCAATTATGTTTTTAATATTTGGATTTTCATGGTAACATCGCTTTGCTTTTGCAAGATTTTTTGCGACATCGCAAAGTTTATTTGGGTCTTGTGTATTAGGGTCTTGCGTATTAGGGTCTTTAAGACATTGTCTGGCTGATTTGCATGATTCATCCGATTGTGATTTCCAGTCTTCCATTTTATTTTTATCGTCCGTACATTGATTGGAAAAGTGATTTATTTTATTTGTTAAATCTTTGGCATATCTTTGGTCTTTTTTTACAGGTGATTCGTTAGCATTGGATATAGAACTTTTCAAAGAATTTAATTCTACTTGTATATTATTGAGCTTTTCACAATAATTGGGGTCATAGGTATTAGGTTCGCGTATTTTCCCAAGTAGTTTTTGATATTGATCATTTACACGGTTTAACAAATTAAGGCACTTCTCTTTATAGCCATTTATTTCTTGTAATGCAATTTTTATTTCAAATATTTTATCTTGCCTTGCGTTATTTTTATTCCCGTTCAAATCATCCTCTATATCTAATATTTTTTGGTACTTATTTGGATCTGGATATGCATCGGGGTCATCTTTAATAATCTGCAATGATAAATAGCGACTATGAGCACGCTCAACATTTTTATATTTTGAATTTATATCGGAAGCATCGTTAAACCATTTTTGTAATTCAGTCTTACACCTCAATAATAAAACGTTGTTATTATCGTGGATTAAATTTGAATCTATATCCATTATGAGTTGTTCATATTGGTCGAAAGAATCTTTATTTATTTTATCTGCATCTGCCAGGTTATTTTTTTCCAAAAATGCATTTGTCTGTGACACTAAATCATTTCTGACTTTTTTCTCGCTGGCCTTTTTATAGATGAATAAAGTTGCACCAGAAATAAGAATGGCCAAAAGAATAAATAGTAATACTTTATGTATTTTTAATCTGCTGCGGGAGATTTGAATATTTTTCTTATAAACCTTTGAAGTTCCAGTGAGTGCCTGATTAATAACGGGAACATATTCCGTCTGAAATAAGCCGTCACATTTTTCAATAAATGACCATGGCGGCTGATTATTACTACTCCATGATTTACTAATCATTTCTGCATATACAGAATCTGGTCTTATCGAATGGTTAGTAAGAATTAAACAATCCCTGATATGTGATATTTGTGCTTCTGATGATAAAGATATTAATGAAAGTTTAATTCTGTTGCTTAATGCCCGGACAGCATAAGAGAATTTTCTTTTTTCAGAATTGGGCAATAATTGATTTAGTAAAATTATAGAATCACAGTCATAGTCCGTTTCATTTACGAGTATAGTATTATTTCTGTTTGATTCGAGTATTGAGAGGAGTATAAGAGCTTTGTTTTTTGTTTGTTCAGATATGGTATAGTTAGAAATATCTGTGTTATTTATGGTTATATGTTTATCAGCCAAATTATCTGTGCCGTCCCATGACCAAAGTTCGGACATAACAAATAATGGTCTGATGTTGCATTTCAAATTATAAAGCCAATCGCTATCTTTCAAAAGGATTGTTACAAATAACAAAGTATATCGATTATATTCATCCGGCTGTCCTTTTTTAACGCGTGTTATCGCCCATCTACCAGATTGCAGTTTTCGGCATATATACGCAGGATTAGATTCAAGACTGTCTAAATATTGCAAATTATTTGTCTGGCCAAATGAATATTGCTCTAATTCCCCCTGTTCCTGTGTGGTGACATCTTTGGAAACTGCAAGAGTGGTGTAACCTTTTCTACTTCCAAAAACATGAAAAGATAGATGTATATTCATAAATGCTTAATATCAAAATCTTCCGATAGTATTTACCCATAAGTTGTGCCAAACAGTAGAAGGTAAATATAATATTGTAAAATATATAAGTAAGGCTAAACATGCGCACAACGATAAAAACCATATAAAACTCTCTAAGAGAGCTTTTTTTTGTCCTTTAATGTCCAAATCTTTACACAGCTTGTTAATTTCTTCTTTTTTACGTTCTTCTCTTTGCTTTTTTTCGTTTATCTCAATTTTTTCGATACAATAGAGCAATGGAGCGGTAAAAGATGTTATATGATTTTTGTTTATTTTGATTTTGCCAGTCTCTATTAATGCTGAGACCATACAAACTTTGAGGTTTTCACTTGTAGCTATCAGATTAGAAAAATATTTTCTGACAAACGACTCTACTTCTCCGCATTTTTCAAGAACTTTATAATTATCATCAGCCTTTGTTAAAACCAATACGACTGGAACATCTTTTCCATTTGGCCAATTATGGATACGATTTATTGCCTGTATCAATCCGTAGTCATTGTCGATTTTAGAATATATGTCTCCCTGAATTGTATGATCAGGATCTACCAATAATATGACTGCCTGAGCATGATCAATATGATCGAGGAGAGTGCGGACTTCATCTGATTCTATGTTTTTGATAAAAGCATTTGTAAAGACTTCTCCAGGATAATCCAATGCAACCATCAAACGATTCTGCCCTTGAAAGGTTACTTCAAGATAAGATTGGGTAATACCCTGGGTTGCCGGAGGCCAGATGCTGTTACGAATATTATCCGCTGCTGTGATATATTCTGTATGATCAGTTCCTCTAAGAGCTTTAATTTTGATTTTATCCTGTTTATTCCAGAGTTGTTCATATAATAATGATAAATAAACTGTTTTACCAGATGACCGCCTCCCAATAACAACTATTCGGTCGCGAATGTGGCTATTCTCTTTTTTGAGAAGGTCAGAAATCAGTTCATTTGAAGCAGAAGTATTCATTTATTTATCCATTTCAAAAAGCAGTTTATAGGCATTATTGCGAATGCATTAAATCTTTATTAGATTCAGAGGAACTTTTATCCTCTTGTTTATTTTTAGAGGCCTCAAGCAATCTTTCCTGTAACGATTCGTTTGATGAACGCAGGCGATCCAAGTCCTCTTTCAAGGTCAAATTTTCTTGGTTTGAATTGTCGAGTTTTGCTTGAATCGCACTTTTATCTTTTATGAGTTGTTCCATTTCTTTGTTTTGAGGGATAGTCAAAAATGCTCCGATTAAGAGGCCTATCACAAAACCGAACGCAAGCGCAATAATTACAAATACTATTTTAGGCATGATATCTCTCCAAATTTAAATGAATAAAATCTTTTCTAAAAGCATGTGCAACCTTTTTATATACATTCTCCATCTTGTAAGCCTTATCCTTTTATAAATTTTAATATACTTTTTTATATACCCCATTGTCAAGCGAAAAAAATTTAATTTGAGAATTTCCCCTTTGACCAAAGCCGCCCGACCTGTATACTATAGTTCGTGGTTAGTGATTTGTGATTAGTGAGTCGAATTTCAGATTTTTTAATACGAGATACGAGCCACAAGCGACCAGTTACGATATTATGCGGAGTAAAATATGTCCCAGGGATATTCCATCGCCGCCAAAGTGTACCCTACCGAAAACCTCGGCATAATGAGCATCCTCGATATGCTCAACTATTTTGTTGAAAAAGGTGCGATGCGTGTCTCCGACCTGCACATCAAGGTCGGCGCTGCCCCGTCTTACCGCATTAACGGCGACCTCATAAAACTAAAGGGCGTAACCGTTACCACCGAAATGGCAAAACAACTCATCTACCCCCTGCTTACCGAAGAAAACCTTGCGAAATTTAAAACCGACTACAGCGTCGATTGTTCATATCGGCTCGGCACGCTTCAATTCCGCATAAACATCTTTCAGGAAAATGACGGCATTGCCGCCGCCATAAGAGCACTGTCGCTGGATATCCCAAAAATAGAACAAATCGGCTTTCCAAACAACATCTGGGAAGACATCATAAATAAATCACAGGGCCTGGTCCTTCTGACAGGCATCACAGGCGCAGGCAAATCCACTACCATAGCCTCGCTTATCGACCAAATCGGCGAAAAAAACAACTGCCGAATCATCACCATCGAAGACCCCATCGAATACATCTACCCACAGAAACACGCCATAATCTCCCAGCGGGAAGTTGGCAAGGACGTCCACTCCTTTATTGACGGCCTGCGATCTATGATGAGAGAAGACCCCGACATCATATTTATCGGTGAAATGCGGGACCCTGAAACAATCTCTATGACCCTTATGGCCGCCGAGACCGGACATCTGGTTTTCTCAACACTCCACACAAGAGACGTAACCGGTTCCATCACAAGAATCCTCGATTATTTCCCCGAAGGCAAACAAAGCGAGGTCCGAAACCAGCTTTCACTCGGGCTAAGATACATAATCTGCCAGAAACTCGTCCCCAAAAAAGACGGTACAGGCAGAATCGCCGCCATGGAAATCCTCAGCAATAATTACGCCTGCGCAAATCTCATACGAGTTGGAAAAGTTGAGCAGATTTATTCCCAGCTCCAGACAAAGACACGCGACAAGCCCGATGAGAAAATTATAACTATGGAAAGTCATCTGGCTCGCTTAGTCAAGGAAAACAAGATAGACCTACTTGAGGCACAGAAATATGCTAACAATCTCGCCAGCTTTGTCGACGCTATGAAAAGAGATTGATTTGCCCTTGCA
>JAPLMV010000196.1 GCA_026386835.1 Planctomycetota bacterium
AGGTACGCAGGCGGGCGGATTAAAGCAATGGCAGAAGGACAAAAACGCCGCTGAGCTGATAGAACTGAAAAGCGACCTCCAAGAGATCGAAGTAAAGATAGAAAATAACCCAAAACATGCACAGCTCGCCGCCGGATTCCAGTGGGGCAAAGACCTCGGCGGCTCAGATGAGACCATCATCTCGCAGATGCACGATAAGCCCATCTTTGTTACCCATTACCCAAAAGACGCAAAGGCGTTTTATATGAAGACCGACCGAAACAACGACAAGGTCGTGTTAAATTTTGATTTGCTTGCACCAGCCGGTTTCGGCGAAATCATCGGCGGCTCAGTCAGAGAAGACGACTACGAAACGCTCGTAAAGCGAATGGAACTTCAGGATTTGAACCCAGAGAATTACGACTGGTATCTCGACCTGCGAAAGTACGGCTCCGTGCCACACGGCGGTTTCGGCCTTGGCGTTGAACGAACAGTCGCCTGGATTACCGGCGAAAAGCACATCCGCCAGTGCATCGCCTTCCCACGAATGATGGACAAAATCTACATATAACTACTGCCGATTGAAAAGTAGAAATTGTTTTTTCTTAATCGCTGCGAGCTGATAAAAGGAGCCGACGGCGGAAAAACACGAAGAACATTGCTCAAATGGCTTGAAGTTGGGAGTGTAATTAACTTAATTTTGGAGACAACATATGAGCGAAAAAAAAGTTTTATCGATAACGTTGGAGGTAGTTGCTCTTACTATATTAACTGTTGGTGTTTTTTGGGGTATAGTGAAACTGTTATTTCACGCCCTTGCCTACAGCTCAACCCCTATTATATTCATTATTTTGGTGGGAGTATTGGATATCATATATATTTCAACGATAAAGTTCTGGCCGCTGAAAAATATACATATCAAGATAATTGTGGTTTTGCTTTTGGAGAGGGGCGATTTCTTTTGATATTTCTTATTTCTGTAATAGTGTCCGATGTGCTATACCTTACAATGGTAAAATTTTGGAAACTTAAAAATATACACATCAAGATAATTGTGGGACTTCTGCTGTTTGCATGTTCCGCCGCCTTTGCAGCGATTTATATGATGCCATTAAATTTCGGATTTCAAGTGTAACAATAACATTAATTGATTATTGATAATTTCTCTGTGTTTTCTGTGCCCTCTGTGGCTAAAAATATATTATAGTGAAATCTTTGTGGCAAAAGAAAGGAAATCGTATGTTGAAAAAGTATTTGCTTTCAGTCGTTCTGGTTTTTGTGTTGTGGTCAGCTTTGGATTTTGTGATTCATAGCGTTATTTTGGGTTCTGAGTATCAGGCCAACGCAAGCCTCTGGCGGCCAATGGCAGAGATGAAGATGGGACTGATATATCTATCCACCTTCATCACAGTGGTTGGCTTTACCGGCATTTACGCATTATTGGTAAATCCAAAATCCATTAAAAACGGCGCTCTTTATGGCCTGCTGTTCGGTCTTATTTCGGGCACAGGAATGTCGCTGGGGTCATATTCCGTTATGCCCATAACCGTGCAAATGGCGGTAGTGTGGTTTTTTGGCGCAGTGATTGAAATGACCGTTGCCGGCCTTTGCATCGGGGCGATTCTCAAAAAATAATAAAATCAATATCTCGATTTAACATAGCCGGTCTACCCCAGCCCCAAAAACTTACTGCTCAATGCCGAAGAGTTTGAGCCATTGCTCTGTCTCGCTCTCGGTAAGCCACTGTTGTTTTTGTGTCGGCTCATCGAGCTTTTCTTTTTTACTCAATTCTTTTTGCACATCATTCCAAAAAACCTGCGACTTCACAGATTCGGCCTTTCTCGAATGAGCGGCATCTCGCAGTCTTCGGTCACTGCTGACAACAAGCAAACTCTTGGGGGCAGTATCGGCTTTAATCTTGTCCTCGATGACCGTGTCGGCATCGCTGTTTCGGCCGGAAAAAAAGACTTCGAGATTTGTTATATTATCGAAACCCGTCTTGTCTGGCGGCCCTATCCCGTCAAAGATAATTTCCCCCGATTGGCCGATTTGTTTTAAGTACCTGCCGAGAATTCGGCATAGCTCCACATCGTCAGGTGAGCCGGTTGTGTCGCTCGTTTGATTAACCGCCCAAAGCAGATTATAGCCGTCTATCAAAATCATTCGGATAGGCTTTAATAAAATAATACACTTTTAATCTTGTATTTTTCCAGCTTTTTTCGGCCGCCAAGTTCGCCAAGCTCTATGAAAAATGCGATTCCGGCAATCCTGCCACCGATTTTTTCGATGAGCTTACAGGCCGCTGCCATTGTTCCGCCGGTAGCCAGCAAATCATCCACCATCAAAACCCTGCTTGTCTTTTTTATAGCATCGCTGTGCACTTCAAGCGTATCGGTGCCGTATTCCAAATCGTAACGGATGCTTTCCGTTTTAAAGGGCAGCTTGCCTCTTTTGCGTATCGGCACAAAGCCGACTCCGAGCTTTTTGGCAACAGCGGCACCAAATATAAAACCTCTGGCCTCAACCGCAGCGGTATAATCGACGTCCACCTTTTTAAA
>JAPLMV010000304.1 GCA_026386835.1 Planctomycetota bacterium
CAGCAGGTTCAACTCGAATCAACGCTTGCCGGCAGACTTACAAAATTCGGTGAAAACCACAGAGTCGTGAGACAAACGCAGGAGCTCATAAATGAAACAAAGGCAAGAAGAGAGATACGCAAAGCCGAAGTCGCCGAACAAACTCGACAATCAAATCTTAAAAATGCACAGGACCAGTTGACGATATTACTTGGCCAGCTCGAGGAGTCGAAAAGAAGACGTGATGAAGTAGCCAGGGAAAAGGAAAATCTGGATCTGGCACGTATATTGTATGAACGCGCGGTAGCCATCAAAGACGAGAGGAAAAAACAGCTTGACGAAACCAAAGCGTCAATTGAGGAATATAAAGTTCTTCTCACAGACCCGGAAACTCCAAAAGTTCAGTCCATGGGGCGTGCTCCAGAGCCGATAGAAGTGAGTTTTCCAAGGTTGGTAATTTTCCTGCCGGGAGGCACCATGCTGGGCTTTATGCTCGGCATTGCTCTGGCCTTTCTTATTGAGCTGCTAAATGACCTGGTACGTACACCCAGGGATGTGGACAGATATTTGCATATCCCGCTTCTCGGTGTTATTCCTGATGTGGATGAAGACTATCAGGCTCATGATATTGAGCTTTGCCATATTGTTCGTCAGTCGCCTTACTCCATTATCAGCGAATCTTACAGGCGGCTTCGTACCAACCTTAAACTGTCCGACTCTGCCGGGTCTGCAAGGGTTTTACTTGTTTGCAGCGGTGCACCAGAGGAAGGTACAACATCTGTCGCAGTCAATCTTGCCACGTCCTTTGCAGCCGAAAATAAAAAGGTACTCCTTGTCGATGCTAATTTCTGGCGTCCAAGCTTACACAAAATATTCCCAAAAACACAAACGCAGCCAAATCAGCCGGAACCTGCCGCAGGTGAATCTGAATTTGGGCTAAGCACTCTGCTTACAGGGTTATGCGGTTATACTGAGATTATAAGAACCAGCGGTACCCCCTGTTTGGACATTATCGATACCGGCCTATTACCTTCTAATCCAGCCGAATTGCTCGGCAGTGCACAGATGGAACAGTTGATTAAGCATCAGCGCCAGAACTATGACTATGTTTTTGTTGACGGCCCGCCTGTCCTGCTGGTTAGCGAGGCAAAAATACTTGCAAGATTTGTTGATGCTGCGATTCTGGTGTTTAATGCTGCTTCCACCAGAAGAGGCGCTGCTTTAAGAACTATTCGCGAACTTAGGGAAGTTAACGCCTTCATAGCCGGCAGTGTTCTCTTTGCCGTGAAATCTATGAAGGGCGGGTATTTCCAGGAGATGTTCGAGGCTTATAAAAAATATCAAAAGCCCCAGCTTGCTCATTCGACCTAATAAAAACAATTATATGTTTTACCCCATAAGCTCTTTATGAAATGAAAGGACTCTTTCTAATGGACAAATTTCTGGTCACCGGCGGAGCCGGTTTCATTGGTTCAAATATCTGCAGAAAACTTGTTTCACAGGGCTGTTTCGTGAGAGTCATCGATAATCTCCTGACAGGTAAAAAAAGCAATTTAGCTGATATTATTGATAAAATTGAATTTATCGAAGCGGATATGGGCGATGAGCAAAAAGCCCGCAGCGCCATGAAAGGTATCGATGTTGTTTTGCACGAAGGTGCCTTACCCTCTGTGCCAAAAAGCGTGGATAATCCTGCTGCCACACACAAACATTGTGTCGATGCCACTTTCACCCTGCTTCTGGCTGCTCGCGATGCCGGCATAAAACGTTTCGTATATGCCGCAAGCTCCTCGGCCTATGGGGACACACCGACTTTGCCTAAAATCGAAACCATGGCAACTAACCCGCTTTCTCCTTACGCAGCCGCAAAGCTCTTCGGTGAGTATTATTGCTCGGTCTTTTATAAAGTCTGGGGATTGGAAACCATTTCACTGCGATATTTCAACGTCTTTGGCCCATATCAGGACCCGACAAGTCAATATGCAGCCGCCATACCCGCCTTTGTCTCCTTAATATTGAAAGATAAGTCACCAACCATTTACGGCGATGGCGAGCAAAGCCGTGATTTTACCTACATTGATACCGTAGTGGATGCCAACCTGCTTGCCGCACGGGTCAAGCGTACCGCCGGGGAAGTTATAAATATCGCCTGCGGACAGGCAGTAACCATCAATCAGATTATTGGTATGATTAATAAACTCGTGGGCAAAAATGTCAAGCCGATATACGCCCCTTCACGTGCAGGCGATGTAAAACATTCCCTTGCTGATATTACGCTTGCTCGAAAGACTATTGGTTTTAACCCTGCTATATCGTTCCACCAGGGGCTGGAAAAGGCAATCGGCTGGTATCGCGACAATCTTATTTAGCCGGCTGGTTTGCCTCTGGCTGCTGTCCGGGATTTAGCTGCTGCTCGAGGATTTTGGCGTTTTCAATCAGCAGGTCTCTATCCTGCGGCTGCGGCGGGTTTAGCTTGAAAGTCCATTCGTATGAGTCCACCGTCCTGCCTGGGCTTATCTGTGCAAATAAATCAAATGGAAAATAGTCATGCAGCGGAGACTTCAATTCACGATGTGTATTAAGAGTTTCATAGCCTGCCTTGCTTATCCGGACGGTGTAATCGCCATACCAGTTAAAAGGCACTGTTACCGGTGCTGGACCTATTTCCTCATCATTTAACGTGACTAATGCGCCAGGCGGTTCCGTGTTGATGGTGAGCTTACGTTCCACACACCCGCACAAAAATAGATTTGCAGCCAGGATAATCGCTAAAACCATTAGACAGCAGTTTCTCATAATAGTTGCCCTTACATTTTAATCGTCCCTTTGTTACCGCTGCAATTATAAGAAAAAAAACCAAAAGGTAAAAGGATAAAATGCAACTCGAAATTGCACTCTACTGTCGCCAGATGTTATCAGCGCTCATCAGCGCGCATCAGCAGTCATCAGAAGTATGTCCAAAGTACGTCAGAGGTCATCAGAAGTATGTCCAAAGTATGTCAGAAGTATGTCCAAATGCATCCAATTTCGGGCATTGATTTTGTTTTAAGTTCATTTATATA
>JAPLMV010000100.1 GCA_026386835.1 Planctomycetota bacterium
GGATTTCACTGTTTTCTGCACAATTATCCGCCCCCAAATTCGTGATTTTCAGCTTTAAGAAAGCCCGACTCGTGGCTCGTAACTACTAACTACTAATCACAAACCACGGTGGTCGATTTTAGACAACATTAACCTTGCGGCCAACGCGACGTTTACGGCTTATAGTTTTTCGTCCGTTGTGTGTTCGCATGCGAGCGCGAAATCCGCTTTTGCGAAGCTTCTTAATCTTACTTTTACGATGATTCTCCAAGATACTACTCCTGTCTAAAATTCGTTTTTTTTGACTTTCACTTAAAGTTTTTATTTTGAAGTGCGAATTATAACGTTATCCGCGGCGATTTCAAGCTATTTAACCCGAGTATAATGATTTTATTGAGTTTTTTTCGCAAGCTGGTCCGTACCTGGAGGCAAATATACGAAAAACACAAGCGCCGGGCGCAAGTCTCGGCGCTTTGATTTTAATATCGAAAAAGTTTTTTTAGCCGGCTATACAGCTTATTAGTAGCGACTACCGCCTCTGCTGCCGCCGCGCTCTCCACCGCCGAAGCCGCCACGACTACCGCCGCGATCTCCTCCGCCTCCAAATCCACGACCACCACCGCCGCCTCTCGGAGCGTCGGTTTTCGGCTTTGCCTCGTTGACTTTGATTGGTCTTCCCAACAAGTCCTTGCCGTCCATCTCAGCGATAGCCTTTTGAGCCTCTTCGGCTGTCGGCATTTCGACAAAACCGAAACCTTTTGGCTTACCGCTGAACTTATCAGTGATAAGACGGACTTCGGTAATCTGACCGAAGGCCTCGAAAGCCTTTCTTAGGTCGCTTTCGGTTACATCGAACGACAAATTTCCAACATAGATGTTCACAATTTTCTCCTTTTAACTTTTAAGCCGAAAAAACGGCTGACAATAATAACCGCACTACAGCGTACGGTTTTTAAATCGTGTTCTTTGATTCATATCCGGTGTCTGGTCTGCGATATGATTCATAATTATATTATCATTGGTTTTCGAAATGATGCGCTTAAAGGTGAGGTTTATCAATAAACGACAACCCCTCTATCCTCCCACATCGGGAGCATTACCAACGTATAAATTCCATCATAAGAGAAGCAAATTATTTTTTTTTCGGCGGACAAGTGCATTTATCGACAGGTTTTCCGCAGCCAGAACAAGCTTTGCTTTTCACAGGTTTCTTTGCGCCTGATGAACAGCCACAGTTTTTGCACATTTTTGTGCTCCTTAAAAAAGACATTGCGGGCCTAAAGCCCACCTACAGTAAGATGTTAGTCTAAGGTATCGGCATAGAGAAAACAAACAAATTATATAAAATTGCTGATTTCTGCATAGAAACACTCAAATTTTCCATTTATACCTGTTTTTACCGTTTTTTGGCCTGCTTCGACAAGCTCGGAGGGGCGGCAAGGTTTGTCAGCAATGACAAGTTTCGGCCAAACGCGCAGGTATCCAAAAGGCAAAAACGGAAATTTTAAGATTTTTTTTATTCCATGCCTGGTAAGGAGTTAGCTGAAAAGCAGCATGCTCAAAAACCATAATTTTTGTACCAAACGCGCAGGTTCGCCCCATTGTAGAGAGACGTGAAGAATTAAAAATTGATGAGTGGTTGGTGAAGTTAGAGGGAAAAAATATGGGGTTTGATGTTGGTATCTTTGAAGACAATCAATTACAGGCCGATTACCTTGAGTGGCTTATTGAGGAACAAACGGCAAATGTTCAAAGGCATTTTGGCAAGCTGTGGGACTATTACACAAATCAAATGTATGAGCCGGGTGTGGCTGGCGGCTGCGACATGAAGGTGAACGAATCGGGGCGCTGTTATCTTCAGGCCCAGGAATACGGGCTGCCGGCAAGAATCACAGGGCTGGTACACTCTGCAAACTCGGGGGTTTTCGGCGCAAAGGCCGTGGGGGACATCCAGCGAAAAGAAGTGGTGATCGAAAACGATATTGCGTGGCGGATAAATGCGGCGGTGGATTTTTTGTTCGGCAAGCCGATAACTTTTGTTTCCAAATCACCCGAGGCAAGAAAAAGAGCAGAAATAGAATCGATAATAAAGGCTCTATTTTCTGTCAACGGGGGGATAGGGTTTTTTCAGGATATGGCGGTGCTCGGAAGTGTTTATGGTTTTGTCGATTATGTCGTCAGACCCGGCGAGCAGATTGCCGGGCAACTCAACTTTCACTCCTCCTTGCCTCCTTCTTTTGAAGATGTGCTGCAACTGGCACAAACAATCGGGCTGGAACTGATTGAAGCACCAAGAGCACTGCCTGTTCTGGAAGAAAACGATTATAGAAAAATCAGGTATTATGTTCAGCATTTCCACCAGAAAAAAAATGCTATAGCTGAAA
>JAPLMV010000162.1 GCA_026386835.1 Planctomycetota bacterium
CAGGTCATTCGCTATCCTGTTGTTCCCCGCGATAACACCTCTGCTGGCTGGCCTTAGTCGGGTGCTGCCCGACCCTCAAAGGCCCGCTGAGCCCCGGTATCTCTACCGGCTCATCCAATACCTCAAGTAACTTTGCCTTCACCCCCTGATTCAGTTCATCAGGCACGCCGCCCTCACCCTCGCAAATCTCTTTTACCTTTGACTCCACAAAACCGCGAAATGGCTCTATCATATCATCCGCTAAACAATATGCGTTATATCGGTTGCAGTGATGAATCCCAAGACCGGGTAGTAACCCCGCCGAACATAACGCCCTCGCCACCGCTGCCCGCATCACCATATACCCGTAATTGAGCATGTTATTTGGCGCTGCCCCGTTAATATCACGATGAAAACGAACATCCTGCATAAAATACATCCAGTATTTCTTACTCGTCTGCGCCTCGATATTATCCGGGTCTCCGCTGCGTACCTGTTCCCGTAGTGCCATTAGCGTCTTGTAAATCTCACTCTCCGCCCCTACTATCTTTGCCTGATGTTTTATCTTTGCCCTTATAATCTGCTGCCACAATTTTTTCTTTACCGGCTCTTTTACCTCTATCTGCTGCCGGAATCTTTCCGTCTGAACGCTGTTGCTCTCTAAAGGCAAAAGCATCCCTGCCGGATGATGGTCGCCCCCGCAAAGAACCACTGCCGCCCCGCATTTTAATAACTCCGTAAAAACGCTGTGCGTATAACTGACCCCACTGTGTTCGACCAGCAGCACACCTATATCTTCACAGGGAATACTTACCGCCTCTATCCCCTCTTTCCCATCCTGAACTGTGTCGAAGGACCTGATTACCAACTGCCCATACTTAACCGATAAATGCTTCCCTGCCTGTGATATTTCTATGATTCTCTTAATCATTCGCAGGCCAAATTCTCCCAAGCGGATCCACTGTTACCTTACGGCCTTTTAGTGTATTAGGACTTTTTCGCTGGATCAGTGGCGGCTTGTCAGAATCACTAAGTTTGCCTGAATAAGTATGCGGACGCAGCACTACAAGTCCGCCTTGGCTTAGCTTTTGTACTCGATGCAACACACTCGAACCATCGTCCATCTCTATCATAAACATCTCATTTATCCCTAATGAACAAGCAAATTTTTTCCCATCCCCATAATCTCTGTGGACAACCGGCTCACCCGTTTGACTTCTTTGCACTGCATCAAACATCGTAATGACTTTACCATCTCGCTTAACATTTCCCTTTTTATCTGTGTACTCAAATATCTCTATATGGTGGTTATTCCCCGATGAAACAGCCCTGTATGGTTTCCCATCTTTATCTTTAAAAACAATCATATTGTTAAATACGTCCCTGATTCTTACTTTTTTGATAAGAACTTTTTTCCCCTTTTTGCTTCTCATATATAACGGTTCTTGCCAGAGTTCTTTGGGTATTTTCTGATTTTTATCTGGATTCATACCTTTGTCGATGAGCCGGTTTTTCACAATCTCACGCACAACAGGGTCAACAATTTTTGCTGCCATTGGCACCGTCAGATCTTCGAGTTTTTTACGGTACACAAAAATCTCCTGTCCGTTTTCGTCTTTTTTACCGGTTGGTCCGTAAGATGTCTCTTCATGCAGTGGTCCGGATACCTTGCGTGTTACGCGATGCGAAACATCAACATGCTTTACTTTCTCCGCAACTTCCTCTCGGAAATTCAGCCAAGGCTGCTCAAACAACTCACCTTTCACCGCATATTTACTTTTTGCCAACCTCCGTAAATGTTCGTTCTCTGTTACACCGATTATAACTGCATCAACAGCATGTCTGCGGTGGTCATCATCACGCCTGCTACCTAACTCATCAAAGATGCCATCAAGCCCCCATTGATGCCGCAACTCTGCTGTAATCTTGCCCTTGCTTCCTCTTGTGTAAACGCCAAGTTGCCTTAGATATTTGACAACCTCTTTGCAGATGTATCTCGTATCGTTTAGCTCTCTCTGGATGTGCTCATCAAGATTAAGTTCTTTTTGCCAGAATTTTTGTTTTTTGGGATATGGCATTTTTGACTTATTGACTCGTTGCAGTATTTCCTCGAACTTTTTTACATCGTGGCTATATGCCTCATACGGCATCTTGCTTCCCTTGACATGAATATTTTCGTGAACATAGCAGAGCGTCTTGTTCATATAACTGTCATCCAAACTGCGGTCATAAGGTAGAATGTGCTCAATCTGAAATTCCGGATGCTCTCCAAATAATGCTGTCTGTGAAATATCCTTGCCGGTATATGGGCATTTGAAGTTACATTCTTCCCATAGTTTATATTTGATAATATCGTCCCGTGTGGGTTTGTTTACCCCTTTCTCTTTTAGTCTATCCTTAGCATCCTTGTTTCTGGCTTCATTTTCCCACATCTTTTTTTGCAGTTCTTCTCGCTGGCGCTTGTTGCCTTTAACATCTCTTGCCATTTCAAGTTTTATTTTTGCTGGTTTACCGTATTCCCTCACTAAGGCATTTACCACCTTGCGAACTTCAAACAGTGCTTTTTGTACAATAGGATTTCTCAAGTCGGATGGCAACGGCAGCATATCTACGGTGTTTGCAGCATCTTGTTTTGAATCGTCGTAACCCGCCTTTATTTTTGCTTGGTCAGGTCTCAATCCTGTTTCCATGAAAGGCAACAGCTTCAAAATCGCTTTTCTCGAAAAACTCATATATCCCTGCGGCAAAGATATTTTCAGCACAGCATCAATTTGCTTTTCATCTAATCCGTATCCACTTCTTAATTTTGCAGCAAGCTCGTCGTCTTCCAGTTCCACGCAGGCTTCATTAAGTTCAATCTTCTTCTGCTCGTCCATGGAATCCCAGACTTTGGTTCCGAATATATTTTTCCCCCTCATGGCCGATGAAAAAATATCTCCTTTTAGCTTTTCTATCTTGCCGTCTTGTTCGAGGTTAAAAACTTGTGTTTCCAACAAATCAAATTTTGCACGGATTTTGCTATACGTTAATTCCTTCTTTTGACTAAGTTCTTCGAGAAGTTGTTTCCGTTGCTCATCTGTCAATTTCTGTTCTGTCCCATCTGTATTTTGAATAATTAGATTGTTGACATCTTGCAGCAATCTAAACCGCCTCGCATACCAATTGCCTCTTGGGCATCGTTTTTCTTCCGGTTCAAGTTCACAATTGCCAATCAGCTCGTCTGACGGCTTTAATGGCCTTTGGAAAAATATTATTTCATCTCGTATTTTTTTGCGTAGTTCTTCACCAAGCAGTTCAGGATAATATTGTGATTGTTTGCCCCATAGCAAATCGAATTCCTTTTCATACATCGATCGGAAAGTATACCGTTCACGAATCCTCTGTTCCTCTGGGTTTATCGAAGCAAAGTATTCACCCAGTGTCCGACATCCTTTTTCATCTATTGCTTTTTGAAGTTCATTGCAGCCTTTTATAACAACGCTGTTTTCATTGGCTTTGCCGCTTTTTCTGTTACTCTTAAAACCCCTGTGTTGATTTATATGAAAAATCGCCCGACCAAATTCATAAAGTTCAAGTTTCTCATCCAGCCCTTTTCTCCTTAGTCTGTATGGTTCTTTCTCAAATAATTTATGCAATTCATTTTTATCTTTTGGCAATAGTCCGTTAGATTGTAGTGTTCTTAAAATCTGGTCTCGTCTTAGATTCCGGCGGTATCTTATACGCCTTGCTCCCCTTGCTTCTCGTCGTGTGGCGTTTTTTGGTTTTTCCAGTCCTTTATCCCTGTTAACTCCTTCAGGAAAAACACGAACACCGATAGCAGAAATTGAGGGCTTCCCGCTATTTTCAAGCAAAGTAAAAAAAGTTCTTGACCAACATCACTCCAATATGTTATTAGTCCGCTTATTGTAACTGATCTGAGTCTGCGTGCTTTTCACAACAAGGGTGAAAGCCCGCAGGCACTGCCCCATTGAGCATTGCAAAATGCTCAATGGGGCAAACCTTTTTAACGCACCGCATAATACCCCAAAACTTCCCCTTTTGTCAACTCTTTTACCCCCCCCAAAAAACTGCGCCATTCTATATCCACCATACGAGATACGAGCCACGAGATACTCCACAGTCCACAGGATGCCTTACGGCAGACACCTTACGGTGGAAATAAATCTGCGTCTAAAAAGTCTATCAGTCTTGCGCCCTCGGTCTTATTTCTTTCTACGAACTATGAACTGTGAACTCAAAACTTCTTCCCCATCTTCCCCATTTTAACAACTTAACACAGATATGTTTTTTTTAACAGGGGTGTAAAAAACCTGACTTTTTTTGTAAAAAAGTGTAAAAAAGTGTTCATTTTTTGTCAAAAAGTGTTAAAAAATGCTCAATTCATGTCAATTTTTGTCACTTTTTGCAAACCCCAAAATTCACCCTAACTCCTTGCCTCACAAGGACTAATAGCAGTTTAACACCAAAACATTACCCATCTTACCAAATAAGAACTTACGAGTGCCAGTGCAAAGCATCTATTGACGGCTGGGCGCATTTCGGTTAGCTTAACCGCTCTTTAATGGAGCATCCAAAATGAAGATAGATTGTTTAATTCTTGGCGAATATGCGACAAATTGCTATATACTGCGAAAAAACGAGGCGGCTAAGGACTGCCTGATAGTTGACACAGGCCTTGAGGCTGGCGAACTCGTAGAGTTTCTGCATTGGCATAAATTGGCACCCGCCGCCGCAGTCCTTACTCACGGCCACATCGACCACATCAGCGGCCTGCTCGAAGTGAGGCACGATTATCCGAACATAAAGGTTTATATACATAAACTCGATGCGGAAATGCTCACCGGCGACGTCGGCAGTTTATCTATGCTGCTTGGTGAGCAGTTCACCACTGACCCTGCGGATTTTCTCGTTAAAGACGGCGACATAATCAACCAGGCAGAGCTAACCCTTGAGGTTTTCCATACCCCTGGCCATACGCCTGGCGGGATTTGTTTATATTCAAAAAATGATGGTGTTGTTTTTTCGGGCGATACATTGTTTGCCGATTCGGTCGGCAGGACAGACTTTCCAGGCGGCAGTATGGCAAAATTGATAAAGGGCATTCGGGAAAAGCTTTTGCCCCTGCCTGATGAGACTATTGTCTATCCAGGGCACGGCCCGCAGACAACAATCGCTGGGGAAAAAGAATGCAACCAATATCTGCAGGAGTAACTTGACGGCTTTTTGACGTTATCCGGCAGTAAACTTTTCGTCCGATAAATAAAAAGGGGGTTAGAGGTACTGCTGGAAAATATTGCAAAAAATATTTGTTGTTCACGGCATACAATAATGGTAGTATGCTTACCATAGACTAAAGTAGAATGGCTGAATATAGACAGATATTGAAAAAGCAAAGCCGAGAGGTTGCGGTATTAACTTTGATGCCTTGTTGTCGTCATTTTTCTTGTCTTTCTAATTTTTTTGAATGAAAGGTCTTTATGACCATAAATAGTATACCCACACTGAATATAGGGAATTTGAAAATCAGTCCGCCAATAATACAGGGCGGGATGGGCGTAAGAGTGTCAAGCTCAAATCTTGCGTCTGCTGTCGCAAATACTGGCTGCGTGGGCGTCATTGCCAGTTGCGGGTTAGGCGAATATGAAGATTCGTCGGTTCGCGACGCCAAGGAACTGACTGAAGAGGCTTTCAGGCAGGAGATAAGAAAGGCAAAAAGCCATACGAAGGGAATAATCGGCGTCAACATAATGGTGGCTCTTACCAATTATGATGACCTTGTGCAGATAGCGGTCGAGGAGAATGTCGATATGATAATCTCCGGTGCCGGCCTGCCCTTGTCTTTGCCGCATCATCTCAACGGCAAGGACGTCAAACTAATCCCCATAGTTTCCTCCGCGAGGACCCTTAAGATAATCTGCAAGAGATGGGAACACCATTACCATAAACGCCCGGATGCAGTGGTTGTGGAAGGTGTCAAAGCAGGCGGCCATCTCGGGTATTCCTATCAAAGTATCATAGATAATTCCGCACAAACCCTTGAGCAGATTATGGCAGAGGTTATTGAAATCGCAAATTCTTTCGAGCCGCACATTCCTGTTATTGCCGCAGGAGGGATTTTTACTGGCCAGGATATCGCTCGTTTTCTAAGGATAGGCGCTTCGGGCGTCCAGATGGCGACTCGTTTTGTTTGTACAGATGAATGCGATGCCCATGACAACTTCAAGCATGCTTACTTAAACGCAAAAGAGGGTGATTTGACTATCATAAACAGCCCAGTAGGCTTGCCAGGAAGAGTAATAAACAACAAGTTCGTGGAAAGCATCAAACAGGGCAAAACCGTACCTTTCAACTGTAGGTATCATTGCCTTAGAACCTGTAATCCTAAAGAGGCGCCGTACTGTATAGCCAAGGTTCTCTCGAATGCAGCACGGGGAAAACTGGATGAATCTTTCGTATTTGCCGGTTCAAATGCTTACCGGTGTACCGAAATAGTGCCTGTCAAAGTACTTGTTGAAAAATTAACTGAAGAATTAGCTTCGGCTCTTGCCAAAGAAAAGCTATGCACGAAGTGACATGGCTCTAAAGCCGGTAATATTCCATTCTGTCCGAAATCCCCAATCGCACAATAGATTGTGCCGGAAGTTCTTTGAATTCTACGGTGTAATGGAAGTATGATACGGTATGTGCAATTTTTCCAATGGTTCAATGGAGGCTTAAATGAAAATAGCAGTGCATATTACGCATGAATCAATGAAGAAAATGGGTGGCATAGGGGCGGTACTTAGCGGCGTGTGCAATTTAGAGGATTATAAGCGATTTTACGATAAAACGATTTTCTATGGGCCACTGTTTGATTTGCCTGCGGACAGTTTGCCCCATCATGGAACAACACTTGAGCGGCTGTTTTCCAGCCACGACAATTATGATGCTGGGAATTACGCAAAAAAGTTCGGCGAAATCATAAAAAAGTACAATGTTGATATTGTCTATGGCAAAAGAAAACTTGTCAGCGATTTTGATACAACCAGATCCACTACAGTTGATGTAGTTAATGTCGGCATAAACAGGATTAACCACGCTGAAGTGGAAAACTTTAAGTTTGCGGTGTGGAAAAATTTCGGCATCAAATCAAATCTTTATGAGAAAGACTGGGATTATGAGCAGTATTTAAGGATTGCGATACCGTTTCTTGAGATACTTGAGAAGTTATACGGCTCTGATGCTCATTATTTCTATTTTGCACACGAATATATGGGTATCCCGTCGGTGTTGTCGGCCTTGATGAGCGGAAAAAAGCAGACAACGGTATTTGTTGCACACGAGGTTTCGCCGGCAAGGTCGCTGGTGGAGAACAGCCCCGGCCACGACATAAGTTTTTACAATATTTTGCGAAAAGCCGAGGGGCCGCACAAAGACCTTGAGCATATTTTCGGCTCCTTGGCGCACAACGCAAGGAGTGAACTGATTAAAAGGGCAGTGAAATTCGACCATATATTTGCTGTTGGAGACCTTGTCAAGGAAGAGTATCAATTTCTTGTGCCGAATACGCCGCCGGATAAGATAAAAGTGGTTTACAACGGGGTGTCGGCCAAAAGCATTTCTTTCGAGCACAAGCAGCAAAGCAGGGCTCATATCGAGAAATATATAGATTCACTATACAATTTTACGCCTGATATAATACTGACACACGTTACGCGGCTGGTTGCCAGCAAAGGGATATGGAGAGATATTTCGTTGTTGTATTTCCTCGACGAAATTTTTGATGCGCAGAATCTAAAAGGCGCCTACATACTTTTATCAACACTTATTGCAACCGGCAGGCCTTCTGAAGATATTTTCAGGATGGAAGACGATTACGGCTGGCCTGTTTTGCACAGGGAGGGCTGGCCTGACCTTATCGGCGGGGAAAAGGAAATCTACGAATATCTTCAGCTTTTCAACTCGAGGTCAAAGGCTATAAAAGGGGTTTTTATCAACCAGTTCGGTTTTGAACGCGCCAGGTGCGGGAAAAGAGTTCCTGAAAATGCGGAATTTGCAGATATCAGGATAGCTTCGGATGCGGAGCTCGGGTTTTCAATATATGAGCCGTTCGGCATTGCACAGATTGAAACGATACCTTACGGCGGAACAGCCATTCTATCGTCTTCCTGCGGCGTAGCAAAGTTTCTCGATGAAAAATTTAAGGATGCACCAATTAAACATCTGTATTCTGGATTACATCGAAGCTGGCAGGAAGATGAGTTATGCTGCACTGAAGAACCTTACCATACACCAGCGGGACGCAATGGAAAAAGAAATTCTATCACATCATGCGAAGGAAATATTCGATATTTTGCCGCGAACCGATGCCAAAAGAGAAGAATATCTTTTGAACGCCCAGAAATATGCCTCACGTATCAGCTGGGAGAATTCAGCGCAGGATTATGTGTTTGGTTTTAATCCCTCCACTTGATTAATTCAGGGTGAATATCCTGCACAATGTCATTGGCCGGCTTGATTCGCACATTTAAACCCTGTGGGCCGTATCCTGCCAGTTCGAGGGAATAGCGGTAGTACATCAAACCGTCGCGTGCCTGTGCCGATTCCATAGCCAGGATTTTGTAGGCCTGATTTTTGCCATAGAGGTAGAAAAGCTCCACCTGGAAAAGCTCCGGAGGCGCCTGTCCGAAATAAACGCCGCATTCGACGTCCAAATGCTGACCGCCGGTGAGCTTGCCTTTTTTATCCACGCTGAAATTAAAAGATTTAATTTTTATATCATTCCAGTATCTCAAGATGCCCTTTTCTTCCTGGACGGCATTTCGCAGCAGCTTGTAATCATCGGCGATGATGCCGGCGAATTCTTTGCTGGCGGGCATATAGAATTCCCTGAGGTAATCGCAAATCATCCGGTTGATATTGAAATTCTGGCAGATGGAAAATATCGAATCTTTCATCATCTGTATCCAGGTTTCGGGAACATCGGCTTCGTTGCGCGTGTAGTAGAATTCGGCAATCTCATGTTCGAGCAAATCATATAACTGATTTGCATCTGCTGCTTCCTGCAATTCCGGTGTGTTATAGAGAGTTCCTGCGGTAATTGCCCAGCCGTTTCTGCCGTTATATCCTTCCAGCCACCAGCCCTCGAGTGTGCTGAGATGCAAAACGCCGTTCATTCCCGCCTTCATACCGCTTGTGCCGCTGGCCTCCATATCGGCTGCGGGGTTATTGAGCCAGATATCCGCACCAGAGTAGAGGTGCCTGGCCACGTTAATGTCATAATTTTCGAGGAAAATCACCCTGTCTTTAAGATTGTAATCCCGTGCGAAATCGATGACTTCCTTAATCATTTTTTTGCTTTCGATATCTGCAGGATGTGCCTTTCCGGCGAAAATCATCTGAACCGGTCTTGAAGAGTTGGTGAGGATTTTCTTGAAACGCTCTTTATCATTTAAAATCAGGGCAGGCCTTTTGTAGCCGGCAAAACGCCTTGCGAAAACTATAGTCAGGTAATCGCTGTTGAGTGCTCCGCTGACGTCGAGGATGCCTGTCTGGTAATAGCCGCTTGCAGTCATCTGCCTATTGCACTGCCTTCTTATGAAATTAATCATCTCCTTCTTATTTCTGCGATGTTCTTCCCACAACTCATGGTCCGGAATGTTATAAATATTTCTCCAGCCCTCTTCCTTCCCGCCGAAGTGTATGTAGTCGGGGCCCAGGTACCTGTCAAACAGCTCCGTAAAAGACTGACTTATCCAGGATGTATGGACGCCGTTGGTCACAGCGGTTATCGGTATTTCACCTGTTGTTCTTTCAGGGAAAAGATCGGCCCACATAGTCCTCGATATTTTCGCATGCTGCTTGGAAACACCGTTGATGTATCGCGAGAACCGCATCGCAAGTGCCGGCAGCCAGAATAGTTTGGTATCGTCTCCCACAAAACCCATCTGGGCGATTTCTTCAAAATCAATCCCTATTTCCTTAATCCAGGGCTCGAGATATTTTTTTACCAGCTTAACATCTATGTTCTCATTGCCGGCGATAACCGGCGTGTGTGTGGTGAAGACGGTTGAAGCCCTTATGAGAGCTTTTGCCTCGGAAAACGAAAAGTGCTGGTTTCGCATCAAATCGTGAAGACGTGCAATGACGGCAAAGGCGGAATGACCCTCATTAAAGTGATAGATTTTCGTTTTTATACCAAGAAGCTTCAGCGCCTCGATGCCTCCGATGCCGAGGATCAGTTCCTGCTGTATTCGCTTATCCCTGTCGCTTGCATAAAGCTCATCGGTGATGTTGCGCAGATGAGGCGGATTGTCGTCGATATCGGTGTCGAGCAATATCAATTCGGATTTTCCGATATCTATCCTCCAAAGCTTTACCTTGACTTCCTCATCCATAATTCTGACTGTAATATGCGCCCAGTTTCCATCGGGGTCCTGCAATTCCTTTGCGGGGATGAGATGATTTTCAAACTCATTGTAAACTTCCTGCTGTAAACCTGTTGGGTCTATATACTGCGTGAAATAACCGTATTTATACAACAGCCCAACACCTATGACAGGCAGGTCAAAATCAGAAACGCCTTTGAGGTAATCCCCTGCGAGGATACCCAGTCCGCCGGCGTATATCGGGATACATTCGTGAAGCCCGAACTCCAT
>JAPLMV010000137.1 GCA_026386835.1 Planctomycetota bacterium
GTTGTTACCGGCGATATCTTTGTTGCCTCACCTGAAAAGTGCGAGGAATTGCGAAAAACCCTTGGAGCCGACGCCGTGGAAATGGAAGGCGCAGCGGTTGCGCAGGTATGCTATCAATTAGGTATTCCGTGCATTGTGATACGCAGCATCAGCGATAATGCCAACGAAAAAGCGTCCCAAGACCTTGAAAAATTCTACAAAATAGCGGCTATGAACTCAGCGAGCATGGTTGTCGGGATAGTAGAAAATCTCAGCCCCAGTCCCGAGCCCGCTGCCCCAAAACATGTCAAAAAACGGCATAAGTAGCCCGCCGTAACAAAAAAGCTATGCGATAATTTAAGGGATTGAAAATGTTAGATAAATATTTTCAACTCACACAAAAACAAACCAGCATCAGGACAGAGTTTGTCGCAGGGCTCACAACATTTCTTACTATGGCGTATGTTATTTTTGTAAACCCCAACGTCCTGAGCAAAACCGGCATGGACGAAAACGCCCTGATAGCCGTTACCTGCATAGTTACCGCACTTGCCACAATAATTGTCGGAATTTTCGGCAAGGCCCCCATAGCAATGGCGCCGGGCATGGGCCTCAATGCCTTTTTCGCATACACTCTGGTCTTAAATGACAAGGTCAGATGGGAAACGGCACTTGGCGTTGTCTTTCTTTCGGGACTGTTGTTTTTACTTTTGACCCTGCTTGGCCTTCGAAAACGGCTCGTTGAGGCGATACCGCAGGGATTGATTTCAGCCATATCCGTCGGCATAGGACTATTCATAACATTCATCGGCCTTGTCAATCTCGGTGTGGTTGTCAAAAACGAGGCAACAATAGTATCAGCAGGCCGATTGACACCAACAGTCCTGATAGGTCTTTGCGGCCTGCTCGTGATGGTCTTTCTCGAAATGAAAAAGGTAAAAGGGGCATTATTAGTCGGGATTATTTCCGCCACAATTCTCGCTGTAATTTTCGGCTACATACAAAAACCACAGGGGCTGGTTTCGTTCCACCTGAATATATCTGACATCGCATTTCACCTCGATATTTGGGGCGCATTGAAGTGGAGCTTGTTTGGCAGTATATTCAGCCTGATGTTTATGAATATGTTCGACGGCATAGGCACTCTTGTCGCCTGCTGTCATGAAGCAAAAATGGTTGACGAGCAGAACAAAATAAAAGGCCTCGACCGCCTGCTGGCGATAGACGCCGTCGCCGCAATGACTGGTGCGGTACTCGGAACATCAACCACCACCGCATATATCGAATCGGCAGCAGGCATCGAACAGGGCGGACGCACCGGCCTGACCGCCATAGTTACAGGCCTCCTGTTTTTGGTTACCCTGATGTTCGTGCCGATTGTCAGGATTGTCCCCGGCTACGCAACGGCACCGGCATTGATTATGGTAGGCCTGTTTATGATGAAAGAAGTCAAAAAGATAGATTTTACCAACATCGAGGAGGCCTTCCCAGCATTTATTATAATGGTGATGATTGCCCTAAGTTACAGTATCAGTACAGGCCTTGCGTTCGGTTTCATCGGTTTTACGTTAATTAAACTGGTCTCCGGCAAGACAAAGGATATCAAACCGGCTATGTGGATTATAGCGATTTTGTCTTTACTCTTCCTGACACTCGACCAGTTGGCAGCTATAATAGTACATTTGAAAAATACCATGTAACTGTAATACTGTTGAGGGGATTACCATGCCAAAAAACATTTTGGTATTTGCGGCTGTATGGTATTACTGGCCTGCTTGTGCAAAGCCAGAGAAAATATCAGCACAACAGCAGAAGGGGGTACTAAAATGACAATCAAAGTTATAAGTTCGGCCCTTGAGTACCAAGGCATGATTCCAGCCAAATATACCTGCCATGGCCAAAATATTTCACCCCCGCTGTAATTTCAAATTGGGATAGAAGGAACAAAGAGCTTCGCCCGGGACTTTAAAGACTTTGCCTAAATTGACTAAATAACAAATTCCTATAGTATTTATTTACAGAACATGCCTGTTTTTGTGATAATAGGGAACAACCACACTGTCCCTAATTAAAATTAAATTGGTTATCATTTGTTTTCCATCGCTACTATTTTATCTATTCTGAAGCGGCCGAAGGTGTTTATCAGATTGAAGAAGTCGGCGGGGTCGCCGTTACCATAGGCAATGGCGATATGGCCGGCATCGAAACCTCCTAATCCTGCACTTTTGAAAGCTGAATCCAATCCTATCCATTTGTCGCCGATGTAGGCCTGTACCCAGGCATGGCCGCCAAACTGGTCTTCCATGCTCGCAAAGTTTTTGACATAAGCAATTCCGACG
>JAPLMV010000015.1 GCA_026386835.1 Planctomycetota bacterium
GGTAACGGGACCGCCTGCCGCCAACTGTTCGTAGACAGATTTTGCCATATTGCTTGGGATAGCAAGCCCGATGCCGATATTGCCGCCGGGGCCAATGATTGCCGTATTGATGCCCACCACTTTGCCATCGAGATTAAGCAGCGGCCCTCCTGAATTGCCCGGGTTTATTGCAGCATCGGTCTGGATGAAATCTTCATACTTTGTCAGCCCTACCCCGCTTCTGCCCGTGGCGCTTACGATGCCTGCGGTAACAGTATGGCTCAGGCCGAAAGGATTTCCGATAGCAAGTACCCATTCGCCCACCTCAAGCTTATCCGAGTCCGCAAATTCAATGAATGAAAGGTTCTTTTTATCAATTTTTATCACAGCAACGTCGGAATCAGGGTCAGTGCCTATGATTTTTGCCTCGACCTCAGTTTCGTCGCGCACCTTTACAAGTATCTTGTCCGCTTCGCCTACGAGATGATTGTTTGTAAGGATATAACCATCGGCAGAGATAATAAAACCTGAGCCCTGTGCAATAGAGCGAGGTTGCTGTCTTTGCTGGGGTGAACGGCTGCGGGGCATTTGTCGGCGGAAGAATCGTTCAAAAAACTCATCGTTGCCGAATGGGTCGGAAGGTGAGTCAAACGGAGATTGCATCGTCGGATAATCCTGCCTGCGGGCCTTGTTTTCAACCTTTATACCGACCACGGCAGGCGATGCCTTTTCTGCAATTTGAGCAAAGGCCTTACCCATCTGACGCAGCGTATTTATGCTGTCGGTATCCTGTGAAAACGCCGACAGGGGGGTAATCAGTAAAAACATTAGAAATACGATTGGAATTGCGAGGTTTCTTAAGTTTCTTTCATTCTTTTTGCAGATTGCGGTCTCCATTGTTTAGCTCCTGATTTTTAACAATAAAAAATACCTGAACAACCAAAAGTAGTAAAATATTCATACCCGCTAACTACGGATTTTATTGCTGAATTGTTCATATTGTCAAATATTTTCGCGAAGTAAATAAAAAACAAAATTGAGATTGTTAAATTGGGCAATATTTTTAAGAAAATTGCTGTTAGTCGTTAGCAGGTAAGTAGTTAGGACGAATTTTATGGTTTGCAAAAAGTGACAAAAATTGACACGAATTGAGCATTTTTTGACAAAAATCGTTCACTTTTTAACCGTTTTTTACACCCCTGTTAAAAAAAGGATACCCATGTTAAACTGGGCAAGATTTTCCACCACGAAGTTCACGAAGGGTCACGAAGAAATTTTAGACGCAGATTTATTTTGTATCTCGTGGCTGGTATCTCGTATCTCGTAGGGGAATTTCTGATTACGCTGACAAACGCAGATTCGGGGAAATTTTCAGATAAAAGTTGTGGCTTATTTGTTGGATTCGTCGTCAAGGCTATGGCGGACAAGAGTTGGGCGATTTTGGGGGTAGCTTTTTTGTCTTGACGGGGACTGAAAAGGGGGTAGAATTGGCCACACAACTTCGAGAGGAAACATCGAGGAAGCAACAACAGGAAAATAAAATGCATGTGTAGAATATTTTGGGTTATAATTTAATTGAAAATATGTATATGAGAATCGATTTTGCGGAGCAAAAATGAACCTAATATATGAACTAGTTAAATCAGAAATTAGAAAACTTGATAAGGGATTGTGTAAAGCGACCGGAGCAACGGACGAAGGTAAAAAATTCTCTTTGTTAATGCTTAAAAAACTATCTGGATATAAGAACAGTAAGTTAAAAGAATTTTACTGTGATGGCGGAGGGGATCATCAAATTGACGGTATTTATATAGTTGACGATAGTGATGAATTGCAAATTAACATTATTTCTTGTGTGTTTAGATCAAATGAGAAACCTATAGAGGATAAAGATGTCTCTGACCTAATAAACAATGGACTTAACTACTTACTTTTAGGAGAAGAGAACGTACCTGATTTGAATGAAAGAGTAAGAAATATAAAAAATGAGATAGACGAATTACGCAGGGATTATGAAGAAAAATATTTAATAACAGTAAAATTCATTAGCACTGCCGAAACTGTTTTAAGTCCTAATGGAGAAAGTGCTTTTTTGAAATATCAGTCCGAATTACAATCAAAAAATATTAATCTTGAATTTGAGAAGATAAATAATAAGCAAATTTCTGCACTGTTTTCCTCGCGAACAGTTCTAAAAACGCCAATGCCTATAAAATTATCTGGTAAATCTTATTATCTCCTTGCTGGAAAAGAAGGTTTTGTATGTCGATTGCCGGTATAAGAATTAATAAATATTTATAATGGTTTTGAGGATGAAGATAAAAAATATCCAGGGTATGGAGATTTTCTATTTGAAGATAACATCAGAAAAAACTTGGGACTAAAGAAGAAAATAAATAATGATATTTATCTTACTGCTACCAATTCGAATAAAGCAGCCGATTTTGAGTATTTTAATAACGGTTTGACTGTCATATATGATAATAAAAGTGGTAGTCTAGCGGGAGATAGCCCTGTTTTATATTTAAAAGGCCTACAAGTTGTAAATGGATGCCAAACAGTTAATGCGTTGATCAAGGCGCATGAAGATAAAAAAATATGTGATGATATATATGTTACTTGTAGATTTATAAGACGTAGTGATGACCAAGAATTCATCCAATCTGTAATAACATATACAAATTCACAAAATCAGATATCAGATAGGGATTTACACGCCAACGATGCGATCCAATATACTATACAAACTATTTTAAAAAATATTGATATTTCTTACGAGAGAAAGTTGAATGAATTTATTGGAATAGAGGATAATATTAGGTTGGATGCTTTGGATGCTGCACAGGCATATCTTTGTTGTGAATTACAGGAGCCTCATCGAGCAAAGCAAGACAAGCGTAAATTATTTACCAAATTATATTTCACAATATTTGATGATGCTAAGCCAGATTTAGCTTACAAACTATTACTTTCCTATAGGATTCTAGATTACGTACTAAAACAACAATCACAGGTGCTGAGAAATAAACAAAAAAGAAAAAAAGAAGGTAAGACGCCGCGGTACCGACTAAAGGATTTATTAATTGCTCACGGTTCTTACCACATTGCTGCAATTCTGTATAGGGAGTTATATGGAAATTCCATTTCTGAAGATATACAAAAATATGCAAAAAAGGATGTTTATCCAGCCAATATATCAGAAAAATACAAAGAAGCACTTACTATGTTAATTAAACGCGTAGAAGACAAGATAACCGATCATAAAACAGAAAAAGAGGCACTGCCACAGTTTTTCAAATCTAATGAAAGTGCAGATACCATTAAAGATAAACAAGGACAGTTTTTTTCTCAACCGCTATGTTCTTCGTAGCAAGCAGTTTGTTACCGCCTGCCCTGATGTGCAGGCCGGAAGTGATGGGGCTAAATATTTCGCTTGCGGGGTAAGTGAATCGGGTTGCGGGGTGGGGAGAAAATTAAAAATTAAAAATGGAGTCAGATAATAAGAAATACAAAAAAGGGACTTAAAATGAGCAGTAACAGTATTAATCTTGTAGGTGAGTTTTATGCTATGTCTAGACTATTTTTAGAAGGCTATGAAGCTACTTTAACATTAGGAAATACAAAAGGGATTGATATTCTTCTTTATAATCCTAAAAATGATAAACAATTTAAAGTAGAAGTAAAAACATCTACTTCTATTTTTAATGAAAAAATATTCGGTGGAAAGGTTTTTAGTTGGATGATGGGTAAAAAACACGAAATATTAAATGATGAAAATTTGATTTTTTGTTTTATATTTATTGATAAAGTTACAAAGGAATATAGAATATTTTTTGTTCCTTCAGAAGATGTTGGAAAGTATTGTAAATGGGAACACGAACACTGGCTTAAATCTGAACATAAAAAACCAGTTAAAGATGGAGATATGAGGTGTTTTAGAATTAAAATTGATGAAACAACTCAATACGAAAATAATTTTAAGGTATTTGAACAATAAAGATCCACCTACAAACTTGACGTGCGCCCATAAAAAAACCCCAGGTTTTTACCTGGGGTTTTTATGAGCATAATCTTCAATTTCAACAGTGCCGTTATTTAAGCTCCGCATCAATCCAGCCCAGAAGCTCTTTTACCTCATCGATGGTGATATCGCCCATGTGTGCGATTCGGAACGTCTTTTCCTTCAAATCTTTATAGCCGTTCCCGAAAGCCGTATTATGCTTCTGCTGAACCGCCTTTATCACATCCCCGACAACGATACCCCTTGTGTTCTTTACCGTTGTAAGGGTATTGGACGCATACTGTTCTTCGCAGAATAGGCCGAACCTGTCCTTTGCCCATGCCCTCGTGCAGTCGCCCATCGCTTTATGCCGTTTCCAGACATTTTCCATGCCCTCTTTGAGCAGCTTGGTGCACTGGTAATTCACTGCCATAATATGCGGAATTGCCGGCGTCGTCGGTGTCTGGCTCTTTTCGTTCGATTTCACAAATTCCTGGAAATCAAAGTAATATCCTCTGCCCGGCACGGTCTTGCTCTTTTCCACAGCCCTGCCGCTCACGGCCGCAATCGTCAGTCCGGGCGGAATCGCAAATGCCTTCTGTACCGAAGCAAATGCCACATCCCAGCCGAGTTCGTCGAACTTCATCGGCAGGCCGACCATCGCACTTACGCAGTCCACAAAAACCAGCACGTCAGGATATTTCTTCTTCAGCATATCGCTGATTTCCTGAACAGGGTTCATCAGCCCTGTGCTTGTCTCGTTATACACAAGCGTAACGGCTGCAAATTTGCCGCTGGCAAGTTTCTTGTCGATGTCTTTGGCTAATGTGGGCTTACCCCACTCGACCTTCATCTCTTCGACTTTTCTGCCGCATTTTTTCGCAACATCTGCCCACTTGTCGCTGAACGCACCGCACATCGTACACAGCACCGTCTCGTCGAAGCCGACGCAGTTGCGAATAGCGGCCTCCCACATGCCTGATGCGCTTGATGTCACAAGGAATACATGCTGATTTGTGAACAGCACTTTTTTGAGCATGTCTATCGTCTCAGAATGAAGCTGCGCATACTCTTTGCCGCGATGTCCAAGTGTCGGCCTTGCAAGCTGCATAAGGACATCTTTCTTTACCTCCACTGGGCCTGGAATGAACAATCTCGGTGGGTTTTTCCAATCTGCCATACACCTGACTCCTAATAAAAATTGTTACAATTTATTTATCGTTAAACCGGTATACATTTTCGGATAAAAGTAAGTCGACTTCTGCGGCATCTTTTCGCCCGCATCGGCGACCTTCTGTATCTGCTCTATTTTAGGCGGATTCATAAAAAATACAACTTGTTTTTCCTCTGCATCCACTTTAGTTATCGAATCGTCTATCGCAGTGGATGTGTCTTTTACATATTCAATATTGCTTTCGCCCGCCAATTTCTTCTCATCGATACCCAGCAAGCCTTCGAGTATCAGCTTATGCAGCACCGCAACATCAAGCGACCTCCACGCCGAACTCATATTCCCCGCCGCCTCATCCATCGCCTTTTTATTCTTCAAAACCGCCGTATAGAACACCCCTTTGCCGCTGTAAACTCCAAAGGCATTCCTGTCTTTTTCGTACTCTGCCTTCATCTGTGAAAGCATCTTTTGTTTTGCCTTTGCCTTGTCTGGTTTTGAATCGAATTTGTATTCTGTAATTTCAAAGTTCTCTTTGAGTTCCGTTATTAACTCACTTATATCAAAATCCTTCAGGTTGCCTGCAACTCTATGTGTAGCCAGGATAATCAATCCTTCGTTACGGGTATTTGTAAAAGCCATCGCCTGACACGCCGCTGCGGCGTTACCCGTTTCCTTATAATAATTTAACCCAGTATCATATCGGTGATGACCGTCTGCTATGATGACGCTCTTACCCGCCATTATCTTTTCGATTTGCCCGATATCGTTTTTATCGCTTATTAAAAACAGCCGATGCCTGACCTCATATTCGTCAACAAAATCTATGGACGGCTTTTGGTCCTCGGCTTTTCTGATAATTTTATCTGCAATTTTTTTCTTGTCCTCATAGAGCATAAAAACCAGGCCGAACGTCGCTCCGGTTGCCCGCTGAAGATTCAGCCGGTCGATTTTGGGCTTGCTCAGCGTCTGTTCGTGAGGCCGGACTATTTTCCCGAACTCTTCGAGCTTACCCAAGGCGATAAACGTCAGCCGCTCAAATTCCTCTCCCGCAAGCTCGAAATTCTGAACATAAGCATAGATGTTTTCGCTCGAATCCTGTTTCAGTACGCCTTTTTTTATCCAGTCGTTAAGATATGCCGCCGCTCTTGTGTATTGATTATTGCCTTCGCTGTCGGCTGGCTGGGTTTTCCCTTTGATTACCCGCACTATATTGTATTGGCTTTTTTTATAAAGCTCATCCGCCTGCTCGGAATTGATTACATCGTAAGGCGGTGAAATACAACTGCCTGCATCCCCGACTACCGCTTCATTATATCTATATGCCTTGAATGGCCGAATTTCCATTATCAAAATTCCTGGATTTATCTGATATTCCAAAAATCACTGAGTGGGGATATTACTAAATAAACCCCAAATTGTCAAATGCGATTATTAAAAACTCTTCTTCCTCGTCCTCCGCTTTATTCTTGGGCATCGCCGAGATGGGATAGATACGGTTTCTTTCACGAAGAGTTTATGAGTTGACAGCGATGCGGCAATTGCCTACAATCCACACAAAAATAAACCGGAACGTTGGAGGCAAGAAAATATGAAACTAACCCAAATCCTGCAATTATCGTTTGTCTCATTGATTTTGGTTATGGCGATTTCCGTAAACCAGTCGGCAAATGGAAAAACGCCAGACTTCAACGATATACTAAAATCAGCCCAAAAGGGCGACCCTA
>JAPLMV010000166.1 GCA_026386835.1 Planctomycetota bacterium
TTTCGCATCCTTTTTCCTGATGGCCCTTATCCACCTTGAAATATTTACAATCAACCAGCCTGCCGACCGTTGTTACTGACAGATTGTCGTTTGATGAGTCAAAGTGTATGCTTTCTATCGCCTCTTTTATGTGGAGTTGACGCGGTTTTCCCGTTTGGTCGAGCCGTCCCCAGTCGAAAATTCGGTAGGTGGTATCCGAAGGCATTTGAATTTCAGCTATCAATAATCCCGCTCCGATTGCATGTGCTGTGCCGGCCGGCAAAAAATGACACTGGCCTTTTTTAACTGTTATCTTTACCAAAAGCTCTGCAACCGTGCCTTTTTCAATAGCTTGGGCGAATTGCTCCTTTGTTACCCCTTTTTTCAACCCCTTGTAAATTACGGCACCGGCCTGTGCTGCAAGGATATACCAGCATTCGGTTTTCGGCTCTCCTTTGCCGGTTTTCCTGCACGTCTCTTCGTCGGGGTGCACCTGTACGCTGAGAATATCTTCTGCATCGAGGAACTTAATCAACAAAGGAAAAGGCCCGGCAAAATTTTTATCGCCTGTTATCTCTTTTGGATATTTTTTAATTACCGTTTCAAGCGTCTTACCTGCCAGTTCTCCGTTTGTAATTACCGATTTGTTGTTCGGCAGGTCAGTCAACTCCCAGCTTTCGCCGATTTTTTTCAATGGCGGTATATCCTTGCCGAAAGATTCGCGCAGCTTCTGTCCGCCCCAGATTCGCTCTTTATAAACGGGCTGAAATTTTAACGGATACATTTTCATAAGATAATTATAATATCCTGTGGGATATTTTCCATACCTGTTTTCAATTTGTCACAGAATTGCATTTTTGACACAATCCTTCCAGCCTTGTCTGCTGGCGGTAAATGACAATGCCTTTTTTTAAACCCTTAATCATAGGAACCGACACCCCGATGAGACACTCTGTCGAACCGCACTTTGTACAGGTGAAATGGGGATGGCACTGAATTTTGCTGCAATGATGCGCAAGTTCAAAGAACCATGCCCTTTTCTGCAAAAACGCCTTATGCACAAGACCCGCATCCAAAAAACATTCGAGCGTTCTATAAATTGTAACCTTGTCGAAATGATTTTTTCCGAGAAGTTTTACCATCTGATTTCTGGCAAGCGGCCTGTCGGCCTTTATCATAGCCTGTAATATTGACACCCTCGGCTCTGTGCAGTAGAGCTTTGCACCCTTTAACATTTCTCTGGCCTGGCGGTCTTGATTTGACATTGTATTCAACCCTTGAATTTAGTGATGATGACCGTGGCAGGTATGTCCCTCTTCTGTGGTCACAAACAGCATCGGAAAGACGATATCGCTGAAACAACATGGCAGCCATACAGATATGAAAAGCACAATAAATATCCCTGCTGCCAGGACAGCGGTTATTTCCTGATGTGTATTCATCATAATATGAGCCGACGATGCCCATGTGCTTATCAGTATGTGCATGGCGTGCGGAAATTTTGTCCGCGGCAGAAAATAGGCAATGAAAATACCCAGAAGTGCCGACGGATTGACAAGATACCATTCCTCGATAAAGCCGATATGAAGTTCCTTCCAACGGCTGCCTCCCGCATCTTTCAGGCTGCTATCACTTAAATTATGACCGTGGACTGCGGCCTCTGACGGCACCGCAACGCCCAGTATCTCCTCGCCGAAATATGGAATGACCGAGTCGCTCAAAGTTGCTGTGCCGATTGCGCCGACATAGCCGATAATCAGCACAAGGATAAATTTTTTGGCCTTTGCGTGAAGCCGGAACAGCGATGCGGTTACCATAGCGCTTAGCACCACGTGAGCAGGGTGAAAAATGTAAAACAGTTTATAGATTGTCTGATGTTCGACGTTCCTGAACAGCACCATCAGGATAATGCCTGTAAGTGCACCCAACAGCGTAAATGGTGCATGGTTTTTAAGCTCTATCAAAACATTTGTCAATCAGTTTCGCATCTGTCCTTACTTTATTTTTATTAAAAGACGAGAAACAAATTAACAGATTTGCAACTAAGTTGCAAATCTTTTTTTATTGAGAAAAGTTATATAATTATGAAATATTATCTGTTAGAATACTGCCGAGTGTAAAAAAACGTTTGACTCCAAAATATTAAAGGAGAACACACAATGGTACGGAAAATTTTCTGCATGATTGGATTGTTGGTTTTAGGTACGGTTGTCTTCGCAGCCCCTGCGAGAGAGAACCCTGCAATTGTGCCTGCTCATCGACATAATGATTGGACGATGCGGTATCTGGCAATTAACGAACGCGTCAGGCAGGGCAATGCGGATTTGATTTTCATCGGAGATTCCATTACACATGGTTGGGAGGGCAGCGGAAAAGAAGTCTGGCAGAAGTATTACGGCAGCCGCAATGCTGTGAATGTCGGCATCAGCGGCGACCAGACGCAGAGCGTACTCTGGCGGCTCGAACACGGCAATATTGACGGTATTTCACCGAAGGTTGCTGTGATTATGATAGGCACAAATAACTCCGTCGCAGAGGAATATACCGCACAGGAAATTGGCGATGGCATTATTGCTGTTTGTAATAAGGTGCGAGAAAAACTTCCAAAAACGAAAATACTGCTTTTGGCAATCTTCCCACGCGGGCAAACTCTGTCAGCACAACGCGATAAAATTGCCAAAGCCAGTGAGATTGCTTCGAAAATCGCCGATGGGAAAATGATTCACTACCTTGACATCGGGGAAAAATTTATCCAGCAGGATAAATCAATTTCCGCAGATATTATGCCTGACTATCTGCACCTGAGCCCAAAGGGTTATCAGATATGGGCAGAAGCGATCGAGCCGAAGCTTGTTGAATTAATGGGCGAAAAGAAAAAGTAAAAAATTACCGGCGTATTTACCTTACAGTACTTCTATCCTTGTGACGGCACGGTAAAGCCCATTGATTCGTTTTCCGTCCACGACAATAGGTGAGTATTTTTCATTTCTGGGTTGGAGACGAACTTTATTGTCGGCTTCAAAAAACACCCTTTTAAAGGTTGTTTCGTGAGGCATTGCAAAACGAACAAAACAATCGTCGCCGTTATGCACATCCTGCGAGGGCGAGAAAATCACTATATCGCCTTCAGAAAATTTTGGTTCCATCGAGTCGCCGACGACCCTTACAGCAAAGGCATTGGGGTCGTGCAAATCAGGGCAGCGGACATAATCGTCGGCGATGCCGACAGGATAATCCAAATCATTAAAATCACTGGGATAGCCGGCAGCGACTTTGTTTATGATGGGGACAAGCCGACCGGCTGACAAAGAACCGCTTTGCCTGGTGTCCATCCTGCTTTCTGTAAAAATCGTATCTATCTGGCTGACATCGGTTTTTTTGTGAATCAGGTTTTTCATAAACCGCCGCCATTTTTGGTTCTCAGCCTCAGCGGACTCATATTCCTGACGAATGTCACAAGGCAGACTTTCCATGTGGGCAATATACACCAGCAAACCTGTTTCAAACTGAAGTATTTTTTCGAGTTTCGAAAGAATCGCATCGCTGGGTGGATTTTTTACCTTGCCAGTTTCGATGGTTGACAGGTACGGTTTTGAAAAACCAGCCAGACCGCTCACTTCATCGAGTGTCAGCTTCAGCTCCTCACGTTTTTTTCTTATTATCTGCCCGATGGACATACGAAATCCTCACCTGAACCCAAAGTTATTCGACTTCGATAAGCTTATAGTCGGTATTCCCCAGTCCGATACGCCGGGCATGCTCAAACTGGTGCATAGGGTTGAGCTTATCGTTATTAATTAGTTCGGCCAGTTTTTTACCGCTTCTATTTTC
>JAPLMV010000171.1 GCA_026386835.1 Planctomycetota bacterium
CTGGGCGTGGGACAGTGCTTGGTGGGCAGTTTGACTGGGGCGGTCTCCTCCTAAAGAGTAACGGAGGAGTTCAAAGGCACACTCAGCGCGGTTGGCAATCGCGCTTAGAGCGCAAGGGTATAAGTGTGCTTAACTGCGAGACTTGTCGGTCAAGCAGATGTGAAAGCAGGACCTAGTGATCCGGTGATTCTGTGTGGAAGGGTCATCGCTCAACAGATAAAAGGTACTCTGGGGATAACAGGCTTATCTCCCCCGAGCGTTCATAGCGGCGGGGAGGTTTGGCACCTCGATGTCGGCCCATCACATCCTGGGGCTGTAGGCGGTCCCAAGGGTTCGGCTGTTCGCCGATTAAAGTGGTACGCGAGCTGGGTTCAGACCGGCGTGAGCCAGGTCGGTCCCTATCTGCTGTGGGCGCAGGAATCTTGAGGAGCTATTTCTTTAGTACGAGAGGATTAAGAAGTACTGACCGCTGGTGTACCGGCTGTCCCGCTAGGGGCACCGCCGGGTAGCTATGTCGGGAAAGGATAACCGCTGAAAGCATCTAAGTGGGAAGCCCCCTCCAAGATAAGGATTCCATGACCTTCGGGTCAGAAGAGCCCTGATAGACCATCAGGTTAATAGGCTGGGTGTGTAAGTCCAGAAATGGATTCAGCTAACCAGTACTAACGCTCGATTATTTGACCATATCAATCGCTGGTTGTTGATTGGTATAGGTTAATTGCAACCTCCAAAGTTTGATGTTTGTATCGCGCATCTGTATATTTTTCTTGACTGAAAAGTGAATACTTCACATTGGCTAAACCAGCCGGTGTGTGTAACGAATTTCCTGGTGACTATACTGGCGGGGTAACGCCTGATCCCATTCCGAACTCAGAAGCTAAGCCCGTCCGGCCGATGGTAGTCTTTACGGGCGAGAGTAGGTATTGCCAGGAATTATAAACCCCGGTGGGTCACCCCCATCGGGGTTTTCCTTTTTAATCCAGAGCAGCTTTGTTTTTAATTTACAAGTCTATTTCTAAGTCGTCTTATTGCAAAGAAACCCACCACAAGGATAAATACAATCACATACAGTAAGTCAATTAAGATACTGAACTTATAACTATTGGTACATACCGCCCTTGCCAGCCGAACCGCATGTGTAAGAGGCATAATTTCCACTATCGGCTGAATATAGCCAGGCAGATTGCTGGTCGGAAATACCACGCCGGAAAAGAAAAACATTGGAGATATAAACCCCGTGAAATAAAAATTGAAATGGTTAATCGTCTTTACAAACGAGGTAATCCACAACGAAAGTGTAGCAAACATCAGACCCGTCAAAAACCCGACCAGCGGTGCCAATAAACTGTAGGGTAACGCAATAACCCTAAAAGCGGCGAGAATACACAGAACAGCAAACGAAAAAAACAGTCCCTTTGTCCCTGCCCATATAATTTCACCTATAATGAGGTTATTGACGGTTATCGGTGCAGCGAGCATACCATCATAAACCTTCTCAAACTCCATTGAGTGATGTATTTGCCCAGCCCAAGCCCGACACCGGCTAAAAATATCAGCGGTTCAAGAAATGGAGGCAGAGCGTTGCTGAATATATTTTTTGTATAGACTCGCATGTGTCTGTACCAGACGCTGTAGAGTCTTTGCCAAAGCGGAGGATGAGTAAGCAGCCTACTGCTTGTCATCGAGCGCCCTCCCGGTTGCTTTGAGGAACACATCCTCCAAGTTTGCCTGCCTGAGATAATAATGACCGCCTTCGAATGAAGTTGCCACTGTTCGAAGGTACTCGATATTATTGGAAAATATCCTCGTAACTTCCGAGGACCGGTCCACTCTTGCATATTCAGGCAACGTGCTGCTGAAAATATCCTTCAGCACCTCTGCATTTCTCAGTTCGAGAACATATTTTTCTATATGTTTCTCCAGAAGGTTATGCGGCTGTCCCTCCATTACCTTGCTGCCTTTATGCATAATCAATACCGTATCGCAAATTGCAAATGCCTCTTCCATATAATGGGTCGTTAGCAGAATGGTTGTACCCTGTTTTTTCAGTTGCCTTAGCTTATCCCAAATCAAATGCCTTACCTGCGGATCGAGCCCCGTTGTTGGTTCATCTAAAATCAACAGCTTTGGATTATTAAGAAGCGCCCTTGCAATTACCAGCCGTCTTTTCATCCCGCCGGATAGTTCCGTGATTTTTGATTTGGTTTTTTCCGATAGTTCGAGGAACTCGAGCAGTGTCCCGATGCGCTGCCTTGCCGTCCTCGATGGTATATTGTAAAATTTCGAATATATCATCAGGTTTTGTATGACGTTCAGTTCATCGTCGAGATTATTATCCTGCGGCACCACACCAGACAGATATTTTATTTCAAGCTCGTTTCGCGATGGGTCATAGCCGAAAACGCTTATTTGGCCGTGACAATTTTTGTCTCTGGTGCATTTGTTGTACAGCATCTTCATCATTGTTGTTTTGCCTGCACCATTGGGGCCAAGGAATCCAAAACACGACATCTGCTCGACCTCAAAGCTAAGCTCGCTCACAGCTTTGGTTTGCTTAAAGCTCTTACTGATATTCTCAACTGTGATTACATTTTCTGCCATTTTACTTGCTTTTATTAGGAACTGCCTTAGCGGCCTTGACCATTTTGATAAAGTTTTCAGGATAGATTATTTTCTCGCCCGTTTCTTTTACATAAGCAGATTTGAAAAGCAATTCCCGCATCTGTTCAGATGAAAGTTCTGGATTGACCTGCCAGCCCATTGCCAATACACCGGCACAATAAGGTATTGCCCAACTGTCCCCGGCAGTGCCACAATACTGATAACTAAAGTTATTTTTATCGGTCTGCTCGGCTGTTGTTCGAGGTGCTGTAGGTGCAAGCACAAGCGGTCGCTTGGGGGCACTATAATTGTATCGTGGGTCTCCCGGTTTGCACCCGGCTATGCTTTCAGGGAATCTGAAGTCATACCAACATTTTCCAACAAATCCATGCTCACTTGTGCAGTCAAGGACAAGGATGCCTTCACCTTCTGCGGCAGCGACAGCTTTTGCCCATTGCTTTTGGGAGTCATTTGAAGGGGTCCCCACTTTTCCGGGTGGTGCTGATACCGATACTACTCGGATTTTTTCTGTAGAGGAAAGGTTTCTGTTTTGTTCTATAATCCAGTCGAGTGCATTAACGTAATCAATTTCATAGACGCCATCGCGAACGGCGGCATAAAATACAATAGCATCAGGGGCAGTCCCACAATTATTGCCGACGAGGAGGCTTGTAACTGCGGGGCCGTGCATACTGCCATTATTTGTTCTGCCGCTTAGGTTATGGAAATCCGCAATTTTGCCTGCAAACTCAGGATGTTCGGGATACATGAATTGGTCTATGATAGCAATTCTGATTCCCTTGCCTGTGATTCCCTGCTTGTGCAGTTCTCGAACGCCAAGGCCGGGATTCATTGCATCGTTTAATATTTTGTTTGGCTCATTTCCTTTTGGCATTTTATCTGGCGGCGGCCAAATTGTCTTTAGATTAAAATTAAGAGTATAGATTAACTTATTTCTGCCCGAAAGATTGAGTTTGCTCATATCCTTCCAGCGAACATCATTATATTCATTAACAGAGTCTATGGTCTTGATATCCTGGAATGAACCGCTTCGCTTGCCCAAACCGGTTTCTTTTGAGGTTAAATACATGGCTATAACTTTATAATCCTCAAAGATGAAACGTACCCCATGTTCCGAGAGCAAGTAGTAACAAGATCCTTTTCTGCTATCGATATCCTTGTAAAGCACACCATCTTTCCGTTTATTGGCTTGACCTTCAATCGTTAGTTTAGGCTGGCCAAGCACATCGAGAACTTCGTCGAGTGATGAGCCGATGCGTATCTTGTCTCTAAAAACATAACCAGTGTCCTGTCTCTCGAACCGAAGTTCAATGACCCTGCCTCTGCCAATAACTATCTGAAATCTATTTGGATATTCTGCAATATATGTTTCAGGGAGATTGTTCTTTGTTAAAGTTTGATTATTCCAGGCGTATCTTTCCGGTTTGCCGAAAATACGAATAACATCATCAATAGTTGCTTTATTAATATCAAGTTGAGCGATTTTTGCATTGATATCTGATGCTGGCTTTGACGCTTCAGCCGCACAAACAGTAGCGGCAAAAACTGCTAATGAAATAACAACTATGAATTTTCTCATGTTTTCCTCCATTCAAGTAGTTCAAATTTGGAATTATTTAATTCCGAGAACATCAGCCATCGAATACAGCCCCGGCTTTTTACCGACAAGCCATTGAGCCGCCCGCAATGCTCCGCGAGCAAAGCCATCCCTGCTGTGGGCATCATGGTCTAACGTTACTGTCTCGCCCAGTGTGCTGAAGATTACCGAATGTATGCCGGTAATGTCGCCTGCCCGAACAGCATGTATGCCGATAGTGCCTTTTTTCCGCAGTGCGTCTTTTCCCTCTCTGCCGTAAATCAGACAACCTGGAAAATCCTTTCCTGTCGCCTTGCAGATATTTTCAGCCAGCGTAAGAGCCGAACCGCTCGGAGCGTCCGTCTTGAACCGATGGTGCTGCTCGACTATCTCAATATCATATTCTTCGCCGAGCATCGAAGCGGCCTTGCCGACAATAGCGAATAAAACGTTCATGCCGACGCTCATATTAGTGCCGTATATGACGGGGATTTTTGTGGAGGCCTTTTTTATATTCTCGTGCTGTTCGCCTGCCAGACCTGTCGTGCCTAACACCAGTGCAGAGCCGTTCTTAACGCAATAATCGATGGTTTTGTCGGCACCTGCCGGCACGGAAAAGTCGATTACTGCATCAGCACCGGCAGGGTAATTGTTACCCATTTTAACATTTATCGCCGCTGCACCGGCAAGCAAGCCGGCATCCTTACCCATATCGGGATGGTCGTTTTTATCGATTGCTGCAATAATTTCAAACTCGCCTGCGTCTATACATAATGAAATAATACGTTTGCCCATTCGGCCGGCGGCACCGACAACTATAAGTTTAGGTTTCATTTTTGGCCCCTTTATTTATTTTCGCAAAAAAGTCGATAGAAATATAACCGCCCGAATGTGAATTTACAAGGATTATTGACTTGATTATTTCAGGCGGTTAATGGTACAATGATCCAACTTTGTACTTATAATGAACAGTAATTGCAATGCAACGTATATCAGAAAGAATCTTTTTTTTCTTTTGGAGGTATTAAAAAAATGTGTAAGAGACTGATTATGAGTTTTCTGTTGGTTGCCGCTGGTTTCGCATGGCTGTTTGCTACAGGCTGTGAGACTGATGCACAAACAGGCGCTCTTATCGGTACAGCCGCTGGTGCCGGTGTAGGCCAGGCAATAGGCCGAAACACAGGGGGCACACTTATCGGCGCCGGCGTAGGCGCTGCAGCCGGTTATATGCTCGGCAACGAAGGCGACAAGAAAAAAACACAGCAAAGACAGCAATCTGAAATGAGCAGCATGCGCCAGGAAATGAACACCGATCTTGTCAATGTTACCAACAGCAACGGTTCCATTATCCAGGTTAGAATGGTAAGGCAGGGCCCAAACTGGGTCGGCCCGAGAGGCGAGTATTACAACCATCTCCCGACTTCAGAGGAACTTAGGCCGGTATACGGCTTCTAAAAACACAGTTAAAAACCGCTTTTGTTTAAGGGACTTATGGCTGTCGTTGTGTGGCACAGCCGCCCTCGGCTGTGATGTGTCGATGAACCTTATGTAATTAAAAGGCAATGAAGTATTTCGTTGCCTTTTTTTATGCCTGTCAGAACGCACGACTGGTTAAAACTAAAACGCATCGCAGATTCCGTCGGCAATGGCCTGTGCGATGCGATTTTGAAAACCGCTGCCTATCAGAAGCGATGCCTCATGCGAGTTTGACAAATATCCGACTTCCACCAGAACAGCAGGGCATCTTGTCCCGACGAGAACCCTGTAGTCAGCCCTGCCCATTCCCTGATTTTCAAGGCCTGTGCCGGACATCGAGCGGAGTATTGATTCTGCGACCGTCTCTGAGCGGCCTGACGGCGACCGCGAGACATATACGGTAAAGCCCCGCATGGAACTATCGTCCCTTGCGTTGGAGTGAATACTCACAAAAAGTTTGGCGTTGTTTCTGTTGGCTATGTCGGCACGTTCGTCAAGGTCAACGAACCTGTCGCTGCTTCGAGTCATCACCACAGTTAAGCCCCTTTGCTCGAGCAGATTTTTCAGGTTTTTTGCAATGGCCAGATTAATCGACTTCTCATAAGCGCCGTTTCTGCCGATAGCGCCCGGGTCTTTGCCGCCATGGCCGGCGTCAATTACGACGCAGCCGGCCAAATTCTTCCTTGCCGGATATTGTGTTGGCGGCAGGGGGGCATAGGCATTCATTGCCGAGCGTATCTGCGACACAAGAAACTGGGAAACTAAAACTCTGCCGTTCGATTCTTCAACTCTGCCGACCTGCCCAATGACCTTGCCGTTCACGAAGTATTGCCCATTGGGAAAAGTGAATATCAAAACCGTATTGCCTGAATTTTTGAGTGTGTAATATGTGCTGTCTTTCTCGGCAACCTTCAGTCCCAACTGCCTGGCAAGGTCCTCAATAGTAACCATACCGCCTGCAGCGGCAGGTGGGAGAAAAACTTCACCTGATGGTTTTACCTGGGTTTGTTGGCAGCCAGCGACGGCCAGTGTAATAACTGCAAGCAGAATTGATATGCCGGATTTTTTCATTGGGGAACCCCTTCTCTTGGCTGACGATGAAAATGATATGTACAAAAACTAAAACCTCTTAAAGAAAACACAATCCTTTACTTTAACTGCTAAGAGTTAATCGGCAAAGTTGCCGGAATGATTACAGTCAAATATTGCGTTTCTTCAAGAAATTGCATCTTACCTTCGTAGATAGCAGGAATAACAATTGTTTCGCCTGCCTTGAAATCAACCGAATGGCTGTCTTTTCCGATAATGCTGCCGCTGCCCTGGAGGATAATCAAAACCTTCAAATTTTCAGGGGAAAGCAGGGTTTCGCATCCTTTTTCCTGATGGCCCTTATCCACCTTGAAATATTTACAATCAACCAGCCTGCCGACCGTTGTTACTGACAGATTGTCGTTTGACCAGTCAAAGTGTATGCTTTCGAGAGCTTCTTTTATATGCAGTTGACGCGGTTTGCCCGTTTGATCGAGCCGTCCCCAATCGAAAATCCGAAAAGTGGTATCAGAAGGCATTTGAATTTCAGCTATCAATAATCCTGGGCCAATGGCATGTACCGTGCCAGCCGGCAA
>JAPLMV010000094.1 GCA_026386835.1 Planctomycetota bacterium
ATTTGTTATCAGTCAATTATATTTACTTCAAACTTAAAGGACTGGTTCTGATATGGACGGCAAAATTATAAAAAAACGCATAAGTGCAGTTCGTGCCCGGCTCAAAAAAGAAAGAATTGATTGCTTGATAGTAACAAAGCCGGCCAACGTAACTTACACGACCGGTTTTTCCGGCGACGACAGTTGGGTGGTAATTACAAACAGGGTTGTTTATCTATTGACCGACAGCAGATACACCGAACAGGCCGGGGACGAATGTCGCGGCTGCAAAATAATCGAGCGAAAAGGCACAATGTCCCAGGCAGCAGCTAAAGTTATAAAACAATTTAATCCAAAAATAGCAGCCGCTGAAAACTCAACCACTCTTGCCGCCTTTGAGGCACTGAAAAAAAATATTAAGCGTGGGCTCAAAACAGCGGCCAATATTATCGAATCAGTTCGCAGGTGTAAAGATGAAGGGGAAATTGCAGCAATTACAAAAACCGGCAAAATTGCGGCAAAAGCACTTGCTTCTGCAATGAAAGATGTCAAAGCTGGGATAACGGAAAATGAGCTGGCAGGTGAAATCGATTTTGAAATTCGCAAACTTGGTGCCGCAAACAGTTTCGATACGATAGTTGCCTTTGGCCCCAATGCTTCGCGTCCCCATCATCGTCCCGGCAACAGCGGACTCAAAAAGAACGACACAATCCTCATCGATTTTGGTGCCAGGTACAACGGCTATTGCTGCGATTTGACAAGATGTTTTGCCATCGGCAGGCCAAACAGCTTCTATAAGGAGGTCTATGAAACAGTAAGGCAGGCTCAGGCGGCTGCGATAAAAACGGTAAAAGCCGGCGTTGAAATTAAAAAGGTTGATGCCGCTGCCAGAGATGTGATAAAAAAACATAACCTGCCAGTGTACGGCCACGGAACTGGTCACGGTCTCGGCCTTGAAGTGCACGAAGAACCCGGTCTGTCGGAAAATAGCAAAGGAAAACTACAGGCAGGCGAGGTTATCACAGTCGAGCCGGGCGTGTACATACCCGGCAAATTAGGCATAAGAATCGAGGACGATATTCTCGTAACCACGACCGGCTGTAAAATATTGACACGAAATTGCCCAAATCAATTTACTGTGGCGGTCCCATAGGCCTGCCCCGGCCCATAGGTGGACCCATAGGTGCTATACCTCGTTCCTGCATCCTCGCCCGCAAGTCGTTGAAAAATATCCTCGCGCGTGCACCTTGTTCAGGGTCCCGTTGCTCTCTCCTGGCCCGCCTGTCGGCAGGTTTCATATTTCGGGAATTTCTAAACGTATTGGGATCGGGACGCCTATTGGGATCAAACCGCTGCCGCTCTCCAAAGTTGCGGTTCTGTGCCCGGGTCTGACTGCGCATAGACGACATTTCGTCAATAATTTTATCAAGGTACTTGGGTTTTTCCTCAGGAGACAGGCTGGAATAGGTATTGACACGGTTGTCCATTACCTGTCTGAAAAATTGCCCTTTTGCTTCGCGAGGCAGACTGTTGAAGTCATCCGTTCTCACGTATTTCATTATCTGGTCGGTTGTCATCTTCGCAGGGTTCGGCCCGGATGAGTAAAAGTACGCGGCCACACCGCCTGAAACTATCAAAACAGCCGAAACGGCAATTACAACTGTCCATTTCTTCATTTAATCTCCATTCACATTTCCAACGTGGCAATCGGAATAAAGGTAATTTTTTGCGCCTTTTACACCGGCTTTTCCGTGAAAAGGTTCAAAATCCCACATGATTTCAACATCTCTTTCGGGTGCTCTTTTAGTAAAGGCGGCACTATTCATAGATCTGTTTCCTCGCCTTTCAGCATATTCATAGCTTGACTGCTGAATGCGAAAGTAATGTTCAGTCTCGCCGTTTTTCCTGTCGCTGGGGCAACAGAGGACTTTGGCGTAGCATTTCTTTCCATTTGCTTCGGCGAGTTCTGCTCTTGATACGGAAAGATATGGCCCCATATATTTTACAATAGGCAGTTTGGCAGAAAGCATTTCATTGGGATTATCAGGATTCCATGGCATAGCCGCAGCTGGCGGCATAATGAACTGGTTGTCATCCAGATACATTCTGAATGCAAGGGCAAGAGAATGCAGGTTTGCCCGGCAACTTGTGCTTCTGGCAACTGCCCTGGCTTTATTCAACGCCGGCAGCAGTATCCCCATAAGTAGAGAGACAACCCCGATTACGACAAGAAGTTCTACCAGGGTGAAAGCCTTGTGCCTGCTGCTGATGCGTGGGTTTGTTATACAGTCATCTTCCATCATATATAAACCAATCATTTCTACCGGTCATGGTTCTTTATTAAATTGGCTTTATAAGAACATAGACGGTAAACCAAAAACATTTATTGCATAAATTTGAAAAAATTTGCGGAAAACAATTTACGCAGGGACTAATAAATGCTTTGAGTCATAACTTTGCCTAATTTATCCTTTGGCACTTGGGAGATTCATCGGCAAAAGGCCGAAATTGGCTTTTTCTGTCAGAACTACCCATGCCCGCCAGTCTTTTTTGCTGATATGTATAGGCTTAATCGCCCTGACATCCTTTAGCCGGATTAAAATCCCGAATCTGCAATCCATTTTACTCTGCCAGTACTCATCGCTTGCGAGGATGTCCTTGTTATATAGCTGTTTTATTTTGAGGATTTCTTTTGGTGTAAGATTCTCAAAGGTTTTTACCTGCCCAACCTTTGCCATTGCGCAGACCGGCCCGCTGCTTTCCTTTAAAAACAATTCATCACCCTCGAAAATCTGCCCTAACGGCGCACGCATTGTAATTGTAAATCGCGATTCGACGGTCTTACTGCCATCTAATATCATATCAATATAAGCCCTTTTCAAGATTGCCAAGTGGTAATTTGCCATAATTCGGCCTTTTATAATAAAACTTGCAGCCGAATATTGCAACATCTTTGACGAAAACCCAAAGAGAACCTATAATCACAGCAGTCTCTTTAAGGATGAAAATATGTTGTCGGTAATAATAACGATTGTTGCAGTACTGATTTTAATTGTCCTCGGGCTTTTGGTCTGGCTAATCAACACCAATACAGCCGTTAGAAGAGAAATAGCAGGTCAGGCAACAGGCCTTAACCTTTTACAGCAGCAGCTCGAAGTGATTAAAACCAGCCAGGACAGCACTAAAGCTACCGTTCAGCAGTCTCTCCTTGCCGGCCAAACCAGTCTTAACCAGAATCTCCAGGCAAGCCGCGATACATTAGACAAACTGCATAACCAGATAGGCCAGATACAAAGCATCGGCGAAGAAGTAAAACGCCTGCAGAATATTTTAAGCTCTCCCAAAATGCGAGGCCAGTTGGGCGAATGGTCGCTAAGCAATTTACTGGAAAATGTTTTGCCCAGGGATAGCTACAAACTCCAGTATCCTTTCAAGGACGGCAAAATAGTCGATGCACTTGTAGAAACCGCAGGGTATTGCGTCCCCATAGATGCCAAGTTTCCGTTGCCCGCCTTTGAGGGAATGGTCAAGGCCGAAAGCGATGAAGAAAAGGCCAGACTTCGTAAGCAGTTTCTAAGTGACGTAACAAAGCACATAGACAAGATTGCCCTGCAGTATATTAGGCCTGCCGAAGGTACGCTCGATTTTGCGATTATGTATATACCCGCTGAGAACGTCTATTACGAAACGATTGTAAAATACGCAGACGACACAAAGGACATTTTGCAGTATTCTCTCGATAAAAAGGTAATACCGGTATCGCCGAATTTATTGTATGCCTACCTGATGACAGTGGTGATGGGTCTGCACGGCCTGCAGATTGAAAAACAGGCCGCTGAAATTCGCCAGAACCTGAAAAAACTAAACGCTTCTTTTGCGGATTTCGCCGGCACATGGGAGGTACTGGGCAAACATTTGCGAAATGCTTTCGGGCAATATGAGGATGGTCAAAAAAAGCTTGACCGTTTCGGCATGCAATTAGACAATATCCAGTGCCAACCCGAACAAAACCAACAGCAATAATATCTATAAGGATTGATTATGTTTCGCTATTACACAAATATGGTCTCGCAAGTATCGAGAACCGCGGCTGCCGGTATTTTCAGTGTCGGACTGTTGCTTATCGGCTTTGGTTTTTTGATTTATCTTTTGCCGAAATTCTTTGCAACGCTCGCTGCCATAGTTTTTGTGGCAGCCGGCTCCGCCTGTAGTATTATTGCTCTGAAAATCTTTCTTGCCCAGAGAAAACTCGACAAATTCACATCAGATGATTCGGACGCATACAGAAAAAATGTCCGTATTCACATCGAAGACCATAACAACATCTAATACTATTCCGAATGACCAAAACACAAAACTGGATGCGACTACGGCTTACGGAGAGAAAAAACTTTATGCGGGTAATTTACGGTGAGAAGGAACTTGCTTCGGCATAAAAGCTTAATAGGCACAGATAACGTTTTTCCTGGGGACAAATACAATTGCAGGGACGGCTATGCCCTTATTGCGGGCTTTTTTAATCAGCTTTGCAGGACTTGCGCCCGAAGCAATAACCTTGTTGCTTTTGGCCGAGCCAAACACAACATACCGGCCGGCATATTTCGCACCGACAATTAACGCACTCTGTCTTTTGGATGTCTTCCTATTCATACTAATAAAACATAACAGATTCCTTCCAAAAAACAAATCAAATCTTTTGCCAACCACCACTTTTTTGCCTTACCGCCATTAAAATAAAAAGGGCTGCAGGAAAAGGTAGGGTGGGGTCTTTCACCCCACCGTTCCCAATAAAATCGATAAATGATGGTGGGGTTGCGACCTCACCCTACGCAACTATCAAAAGAATTAATTTTCTCATCTCATCTCCTCCTAAAAAATGTTGCTATATTTTGTCACCAACCCCAACGGTTAAAAGATTTGTCATACCTGCGAAAGCAGGAATCCAGTTTTATTTATTTAGAAATTCGTGCTTCGGATTTGGTTGCTGGGGGCTTAGCGGATTTTCAGCGTCGCCAGCGCTATAGCTGCGAAAACCGCTGCCAAAAGCCAGAACCGTACGACCACCTGCGGCTCGCTCCAGCCCATCAGATGAAAATGATGATGAATAGGCGCACAGCGGAATATTCGCTTTCCGCCGCTATACTTGAAATAAGACACCTGCACAACCACGCTGAGCAGTTCAATTATAAATACGCCCCCGATGATAAGAAGCAGTATTTCATTTCTGGTTACAAGCGCCCCGTATCCCATTGCCGCCCCCAAAGGCAGCGACCCGACATCACCCATAAAAACCTGTGCTGGGTGACAGTTATACCACAAAAAGCCGAGCACCGCCCCGAGTATTGCCGAATAGAAGATGCATAGTTCTCCGGCCTTTGTTATGTGCGGCAGCAGAAGATAGCTTGCCCATGTGATATGACCTGTTCGTGTCATTGTTTCCGATGCCACATAGCACAGTATCACCAGCACGGCGCTTACCATTCCCAGGCAGCCTGCCGCCAGGCCGTCCATCCCGTCAGTAAGGTTCACGGCGTTGCTCGTCGCCGACAGATACAAAATTGCTATCAGAACAAATGCCCAGTTCGCCAGCGGCAGACCGTATTTGTAAAACGGAAACCAGAACCTGATGCCGTCGGGCATATTGGCAAAATCAGTATACAAAAAAGATGCTATAAGCACAGAACCCCCGATTTGAAAAATGAGCTTTTCCCAGGGTTTTAAGCCGTGCCTGCTTCGCTGGTGGCTGGTGCTGGTAAGTTTCAGCCAGTCGTCAACTGCACCGAGAATCCCAAACCATATCACTAAAATAATCGCCTTTTGCACAAACGGATTTTCCAGATTCGCCCACAACAGCGTAGCCGACAGCAGCGAAATGATTATAATCAACCCGCCCATGGTCGGGGTATTGGTCTTGTCCCTGGTTAATTCGTTAAGCACAACATGATGAAACTCCGGGCGGTCGCCGATTTTCTTTCGCATCAGCCACCGGATTATCCGCGGGGCAAAAATCATGGCAATGGCAAAACTGGTCAGAACCGCAGCCATCGAACGGAACAGCACATCCTCATAGGCATAAAAACCGATTTTATGCGTAAAAACATCACGCAAATACCATAGCAGGTGATATATCATTTCTTAATATCTCATATCTCGCATCCGGCATCTCATGCGGACTTTGCCGCAAAAGACATCTATCACGAGAAAATTTCCTTTAATTTATCTACGGCCTTTTCCAGTTTAGCCGTCCTCGAACCTTTAACTAATATTATATCGGTTTCTTTTATGAATTTTTGCAGATTATTACATACTGAAATCGTATCTTCGAAAATTTCCGTGTGCAAATCGTATCCGGCGGCCTTTTTAGCGGCCTGTGCGGTAGTTTTGGAGAACTTCCCTGCCGCCAGCAGAAGCTGCACTTTGGTTTTTGCAATGAATCCGCCGAGCTCCCTGTGCAGTTCTTCGCTTTGCCCGCCCAGCTCCGCCATATCTCCGCAGATAAAAACAGTCCTGCGTTTTCCATCCGAATCCAGCCCCGCTAATATCTCCAACGCATTTTTCATTGAAGCTGGGTTGGCATTATAACAATCGCTCAATACCATTAGTTTTCCGATTTGCAGCAGTTCGGTCCGCATCGAAACGCTCTTTAGCGTTTTGACATCATCTGCAAAACCGTCGCTGGTCAACCCGAACTGACTGCACACTGCCCAGGCTGCAAGGGCATTCTCGACATTGCCTGCTCCCGGCAGCGGAAGCACTATTTCTTTCCTGTCGATTGTAAAACGGCTCGAAAAACGCTCACTATTTATTTTATCAGCCCTTATATCGGACTTTTTTGATTTGCCGAATGTTTTGAAAGCGATGCCTTTTGACCGGCACGTATCAAGCAGTATCTCGAAATCACCGTTAACAAAAAAGACGCCTCCATCTCGCAGCCCTTCACAGATTGACACTTTTTCCTTCGCAATAGTTTCTATATTCCCGAATCCTTCCAAGTGTGCCGGGTGTACATTAATAACAATTGCTATGTCTGGCTGGGCAATTTTCGTAAGATAACCGATTTCCCCGGGATGATTGCTGCCGAGTTCCGAGATGATGATTTCATCTTCCGGCTTGGCACTAAGCAGCGTCAGCGGCACGCCGATATTATTATTGAAGCTCTTTGGCGACTGAACCACGCGAAAATGCTGGCTTAAAACATGGTAAATAATCTGTCTTGTTGTCGTTTTGCCCACCGAACCTGTTATCGCAACCACTTTGAAATTACCTGCCCGGCGGTATTCTGCCGCAAAATCGCCCAGCGCTTTTATAGTATCCTCAACCCTAAGCAAGATTTTGCCTGCCCCTAAGGGGCCTGCCCCATTGCTAATTTTAATGTTTTTGCTGACCACCGCACAAACGGCTCCCTTGGCAAAGGCGTCGTTGACATACTCATGTCCGTCAAAATTTTCTCCCGCAATGGCAAAAAAACAATCCCCATCTCTGGTATTTCGCGAGTCGGTATTTATACTCGTGAAAACACCCGAATCTTTTATCGGCCTGGCATTTATTATCTGCGATAAACGCTGGATTGAAAATTCTTTCATCTTATTTTTTTCAAATACTCCAGGGCGATTTGCTTATCATTGAAATCGGTTTTTTCCTTCCCGATTATCTGATATGTCTCATGTCCTTTGCCTGCTATCAGAATTATGTCATTTTTGCAGGCCTTTTCTATAGCCGATTTTATAGCCTTTTTCCTGTCCGGCTCAATTCTGATTGTGTCGGCACGCGGGTTTTTGAATCCGGTTATTATTTCTTCGATAATTGCATCTGGTCTTTCCATTCGCGGATTGTCGCTGGTAACGATTATAAAATCGGCCAACTGCTCCGCTACGCCGGCCATACGCGGTCGTTTTGTCCTGTCCCTGTCTCCACCGCATCCAAAAACCAGTATGAGCTTGCCTTTACACAGCGGCTTTAACGTTGTAAGCACATTTTTCAGTGCATCATCGGTATGGGCATAATCAACAAGAATAGAAAACTGTCCATCCCATTCAACTTTGTCAAGTCGCCCCGGCACCAATTTCAGCGTCGATAGTCCATCTGCAACAGTTTTCAAATCAAAACCTGCCCCCAGGCACAACCCCGCAGCCGCAAGGTGATTGCTGATGTTATGCCTGCCCAGCAGGGGGGTTTGGACGATTTGTCTGCCGCCATTGTATTCAATCGCAAATACCGTCCCTTTTATGTCCATCGATTCAATGTGAGCGGCAATATCTGCCTGCTTATCAATTGCATACCACAAAATTTTGGCTTTTGTTTTTTTCGCAAGCTCCTGAGAATGCGGCGCATCCTTATTTAGTATAGCTGCAGCGTCAGCAGCTAATTCTTCAAACAAAATCGCCTTTGCCGCCAGGTAATCCTTTTCGGTTTTGTGATAATTCAGATGGTCGCCGGTAAGGTTTGTAAAGGCCGCCGACTTGAAGTTAATCCCCGACAGCCGGTTTTGAGAAAGGGCGTGGCTGCTCGCCTCGATGACCATATACCTCGCACCTGCCTTTACCATTTCCTGCTGCATCCGTGCAATATCCGCACTGTCGGGCGTTGTCATATTTGCTTCGATTAACTGTTCGCCCGTGTCATAAGTTACTGTGCCGATAAGCCCGCACTTTTGACCTGTACTCTTAACCATCGCCTGCACCAGAAACCCCACCGTGGTCTTGCCGTTTGTCCCTGTTACAGCCAGGTTGACAAGTTTTGAAGCAGGATTGCCTCTATACGCCTGTGCCAACAGTCCTGCTGCCCTGGCTGAATCCTCAACCATAATCACTTGCGCACCGTTACAGCGGCAGGGCTTTTCTGCGACCACAAATTTGGCTCCGCTTGCAACTGCCTTATCTATAAAATCATGCCCGTCAAAGGATGTACCTGTTACAGCCACGAAAATATTGCCGGGTTTTACAAGACGTGAATCTGAACATACGTGCAGCCATTTTTCACGGAATACCAATTGCAGCAATTCATCAAAACTCATATTGCATCCTTGCTAAAAAAATTTTCAGCTATTCTATCCAAATCTGCAAATAATGCAACTACAACGATTTTCATCCTGATTGCAAAACCACAGCAAGTAGTTTATACTTGTTAACCATTCGAAGCAATCGCCGCTTTATTTGAAAGGAACCAAAATTGTGAGAATTTTCCGCCTGCTCGGTATCTATCTGATGCTGGTGCTGCCGGTTACCGCCTCCATTGCCGCCGAAGATACGCAATATTTTGCAGTCTTTATGGAAGGCAGCAAAATCGGTTATGCCGTACACACCCGGATAGCCGCCGATGGCCAAGTAATTACCACCGAAACCGTCAATATGACGATAAGCCGTCTTAATATCCCCATAACAGTAAATACGACTGAAACAAACATCGAAACAACCGACGGCAAACCACTAGCATTTAGTACGGTGGAGGACCTTAGCGGTATGTCAATGAATGTTAAGGGTACTGTGGATGACCAGGGCGTAATACAAATAACTAATTCCCAAATGAGCGGCCAGCAGAAGAGCACACTTCAGTGGACAACCGATGCCGTTATGGCAGAGGGGCTCCGCCTTATGGAATTAAAAAAAGGACTGAAAGAAGGCCTGACTTATAAAGCAAAAATATTCAGCCCCTCGATGCTCCAGGCACTCGATGTTAATATAACCATTGGCCCAAAGCAAAAGGTTGATTTGCTCGGAAGGGTAGTGGAGCTGACGCAGGTTCAGACGGCAGTCAAGATGGATGGAACAGGCGAAGTTGCAACTTTTACATACGTCGATAAGAATCTTGAAATGCTCAAAAGCGTTACGCCTATGATGGGCATGCAGATTGAACTGGTTGCCTGCGAGAAGGAATTTGCAATGGCCGACAGCGGTACTTTCGAACTGGCCGACAAAATGTTTCTCGACAGTCCCATACCCCTCGATAACATCAGCTCTATACCTGCGATAAGTTATCATCTGACGCCGATTAAAAATGCGAATGGTACTGGTGACACAAGTGCCGCTAAAAATTACGGTTCGCCCTTGAACATACCATCAAGCGACAATCAAATGGTTCGCCTGCTCGATGACGGCAGCGTGCTTGTAGCCGTCAGACCGGCCATACCGCAGAAGGGCGCAAAATTTCCTTACAA
>JAPLMV010000003.1 GCA_026386835.1 Planctomycetota bacterium
GGGCGGTTACAATCAGATTATCCCGATATACTCTTTGGCATTTGCTGACACCGAGAAAAAGGATTATCGCCGAAAACATTACCGTAACGATTGCTTTTTTCAATAAAGGCCGATTGATGCGGACATAAGCTGCGAAAAATATAAAGCCGTAGTAGAGAATGATTACTATCAAGGGGACACTGCCGATAAGCACCTCCGATATATGCCAGCCTGCAAAAAGTTTTACAATCCGGATAAGCCAATCGGATAGTACATTTGCGATTATGCCAAGGAAATTTGCAATAGTCGGCAACACCAGCGCTATGATTATTTTCAGATAGCCGATAACAGAGATAATGGTAATCAGCGGCGACACAAGGATAGTCCACAACCAGGTTAAGTAATTGATTGTATAAAAATGATAGAGCAGTATGCCTGAACTTGTCAGACAGGCAGCGAAACTAATTGCCATTGCCTCTGATAAAAACCGGCCAAACTTTAAGACGGGCAGCAAGCCTGCAATTTTTTCGGACAGAAAGTTAGCGATACGGTCGGTGAATAAAATAATGCCGAGAACAGCGGCAAACGATAACTGCCAACTGACCTCAAAAAGCTCGGTCGGCTTTATGAGCAATAGAATTATGGCAGCCATGGACAGCGAGTTTAGAGGATTTGACTGCCGGCGAAAGAAAAACGATGCACAGAAAACAGTGCACATAACCCCTGCCCGCATGGCTGGTGCGTTCGGCGGGACTACGAGCAGGAAAATAACAGCAGCGACCATAGAAACAGCCGCTCGTGCCGGTTTCATAAGACCAGTTGCTTTGCAAAGCCACCATATAATACCGACAAGAATGGCAAAGTTCATTCCCGACAGACTTATAAAGTGAAATAGACCTGTCTGACGGAATGCCTCGTTGGTTGCGGCGTCGATGTCGGTTCTGTAGCCGAGTAATAACGCGGCAAGCAGTGCCTGGCTCTGCTCTTGTACCGGCGAATCGCCCAGCATTGCCTCATTGGCTATTTTCTTTAGCTTGCCCTGTACCGTTGTGAAAATCCCGCTCGAATTTTCTTTTAGCAATTCGATACTGTCCCTGGATTTGACAGAAGCGGCGACAAAGACGTTGTTTCTTTTCATATACTCGGCGATATCGAACTGGCCTGGATTATGCGGGCCTTTGAATTTGTCAAGCCAGCAGAAAATCAGGACATAATCTCCGGTTTTTAGGTCCAGTACCGGCTCATCGACCTGTACTCTGATTATACCCGTTACTTTTGCCCAGCCGGTGGTGGTTTCAGCCTCGTTTAGCTTCAGGTAAAAACTGCTGGATGGGTCATTGTGCGTGAATTTTGCAAATACCCACTGCTCGTTTTTATTGACTCGCGGCTCGGTTAAAATTTCCCCTCGGATTGTTGCTAATTTACGTTCATCGCCGATTAAATTGCGAACATCATTACTTGCTGGCTGATAATAGCCTGTCAGCCGAACACCTCCCAGACAAAAGAAACAGGCAAAAGCGAGATAAGCGAATTTCCAATTTCCAATTTCCGATTTCCAATTTAGGAATGAAACAACAGCAGCGGCGGCGAAAATAGTCAGCAGTCCCAGCCATGCAATCACAGGCAAATTGAATGCGTTTTGTGCGACAATGCCGACGATTAAACCTGCGGCGACAAAAACAAGAGGTGCGGTACTTATGATTTGCCGATGGTAACTGCTGCCTGTAAGCTGCTGGTCGATTAATTCCAGTTTCCGCTTTATTTCATCCATATTACGAACTATGAATTATGCGTTCTTTTCCGCCCATATACGGTCGCAGCATCTTCGGTATGGTTATCGAGCCGTCAAAATTCTGGTAAAGCTCCATAAGCGGGATAAGGACTCTCGGGCTTGCGATGACGGTGTTATTTAAGGTATGACAGAACTGGTTCTTTTTGGTTTTCGGGTCTTTGTAGCGAAGGTTCAGGCGTCTTGC
>JAPLMV010000147.1 GCA_026386835.1 Planctomycetota bacterium
GATTTTGTCCTGAAACTCGCAAAATAGGGTGTGCGTAAGTCCTTATTAGGCAGGATAGGTAGGATTTTGGCGTTAAATTGCGTTTAGTCCTTGTCAATAAAGGGGTTAGAGCAAATTTTAGGGTTTGCAAAAAGTAACAAAAATTGACACGAATTGAGCGTTTTTTTACAAAAAGCGGTCACTTTTTAACGCTTTTTTACCACTTTTTTACAAAAAAAGTCGGCTTTTTGACACCCCTGTTAAAAAAAGACCACCTGTGTTAAAATTGGCAAAACTTTCCACCACAAAAGCACCAAGACACGAAGAATTTTTTGGACATGATTACGGGATTGACAAGAATTTTTAGACGTTTATTTTTCACCGCAAAGTTCGCAGAGGACGCAGAGAAAACTCTAACCACGGATGGACACTGATTGCAGAAAAAGTTTTTAGTGCTTAGTTTTAAGTTTTTAGTTAAAGAAAAATTCATCGGATAATATTTTTGCGCCACAGAGAGCGCAGAGAGTTTGCGTGAAAAAGACCGATGATATCTAAAAATAACAGGTGGGTGTAATTACTGGATGTAAATAATAAGACCTGATATATCCAGTAATAACAGGTAACTGTCCCCCTGTTTTCCCCCTGTTTCCAGCCGTTTGTCACTGCAACTTCAATGGTATTTTGAGCATCGCAAATAATGCAAATGAAAGCAAGACCACTATTACTGAGAAAAACGCCAGAAATATGCGGGCTTTCCATTTATTCTGCCGGAATATCTCGCTAATTCCACTTTTTTTATAATTTATCACAATATCCATAGCCACAATACTGAGAAGATTCAAGAATCCAAATTCAGCAAAACCTCGCCATTTCCGGTAAGTAAGTAATCCGCTGACACCGGCGGACAAATACGAAATAGCTGCAAGTGCAATGAGTCCAAGAGGTATCAATTCCAGATAAGACATTTTCGAAACGGCATTTGCGTAAGCCATCCCTTTGACCCGACCGGGCACAAAAGAAAGATCGTTTTGTACGCGATCGCCATTGCCAGACAGTGAGAAAATTGTGAAAGGAATATTCTTCTGTGGCAGCGATGACCTAAAAGAATCTGGTACGTTGGCATCCTGGCTGACCCGTTGATTGCATTGAAAAGCATTGGATTGTTCCTGTCCGGCAATTTGCCAAAAGCCTGTGAGGGTAAGCGATAGCCGCCCCTGTCTGCCGCTCCTATGTGCCATAGGGTAAAATGGTTTTTCAGAAGGAAACTCCACATAAATGCACGGCCGCCAGCGATATGAGTGCCTGAAATCACTTTGCGTCATGTTTGGTTCATTTCCTTCCCTCCAAACAGCCAGAAGTGAATATTCTTTATTTAAGTATTTGGCATAAGTCCCAAGTTCGGTCTCTTGTAGGTACCTGCCACGCTCTTTAAGCTGCTGTGCCAGTTCTGGCACTGAGTCAGCCTTGAGAAGTTCAATATGTATACCGTTTGAGTCGGCAACGCCTGACATGCCTGGACTCGACATGCCGGAACTAAAACTATGACCTGAACTCTCTGTCCAAAAATAATAAAGCGGAATTGTCCATAACTGAGTCGTAATTAAAGTGTAATTGACATTAGTAAGCACATCACTTGCTATTTCACGGCAATCTGCACCATAAAAATGCGGGAAATTTTTAGTCAGGCTGAATTTAACCTGCCCACTTTCGCACTTGAGTGGAAATATCCATAGAGAGTTTGTCTCTGGGGCAAGTCTGGGCGAAACCACCATTTGCTGGATGCCATTGTGCCAATTTATCGTCACCCGTTCTGATCGATACATCCCGCGTGTTCGCGGTGATTGGCTTCTAAAACTATTGGCATCAGGTTCGTTAGACTCTGCCGCACAAATCGCTTGGGTGAATACGAAAGATAAAATCGCCGCAAGAAATACAGTTTTTCGCATAGATAACCTCCAAATACTTTTCTACAATCTTGCCCTGTTCTTCTTTAAAAGTCAAGACAAAAAAAATTCAAACTTGGGATGTCAAAAATAGGTTTGACGGTTATTGACGGCTTTATTATACTGTCAGGCTAAAAATGACGCTCTGTCCCGATAAATCGTGTTAATTTCGGAGAAAAAAATGGAAAGAGACAAGATTGTCGCAAGAGGTATAACATTCGACGATGTGCTGCTGGTGCCGGCCAAGAGCGATTTTGTGCTAAGCCAGGCCCAGACAAGCACGCGGCTGACAAACAATATAACGATAAATATCCCGATTGTCTCGGCTGCGATGGATACCGTTACCGAATCGGTGCTGGCAATAGCACTAGCGCAGGAGGGCGGTATCGGAATCATTCACAAGAACCTGTCAATCGAGGCACAGAAACGGGAGGTCGCCAAGGTCAAGCGTTCAGAGAACGGCGTTATCATCGACCCTATAACCCTGACACCCAATGAGCCGGTCAAAAAGGCATGGGACCTGATGAATGAGCAGAATGTTTCCGGCATACCGATAGTCGAAGGTAAAAAGCTAAAAGGGATTCTGACACACAGGGATTTGAAGTTCCTCAAGGATTACAATGTCAAGATAAGCTCGGTAATGACGAAGGATAATCTTGTTACTGGGCCTGCTGAGACAACTCTTGAGCAGGCAAAGGAAATTCTGCAAAAGCATAAGATTGAGAAGCTGCTTTTGGTCAACAAAAAAAATGAGCTTGCAGGATTGATAACGATGCGTGACATCGACCGCATTGAGCAGTACCCGATAGCGGCCAAGGATAAACGCGGCAGGCTTCGTGTCGGTGCTGCGGTTGGAGTGGGCGATTTTGAGAGAATTGAAGCGCTGATAGCGGCGGAGGTGGATGTTATCGTGGTTGATACCGCCCACGGGCATTCGCAGAATGTCATTGATACGGTAAAGAAAATCAAAAGTAAGCATAAAATTGATGTTATAGCCGGTAATATCGCAAGTGCACAGGCAGCATTGGATTTGATAAAGGCAGGCGCCAATGCGGTAAAGGTCGGCATCGGCCCTGGAGCCATCTGCACGACGAGGATAATTTCAGGCGTTGGAGTACCGCAAATATCTGCAATAATGGATTGTGCCTTGGTTGCCGATAAGTATAATATACCGGTCATCGCCGACGGCGGCATAAAGCAGTCTGGCGATATAACAAAGGCAATTGCGGCAGGCGCTTCGAGTGTTATGCTCGGAGCTTTATTTGCCGGCTTGAAGGAAAGTCCCGGCCAGCTTGTCATATACAAGGGCAGGCAGTTCAAGGAATACAGGGGCATGGGGTCTTTGGGTGCAATGGTCAAAGGGTCTGCGGAAAGGTACGGCCAGAAAAGCTCGGTCGCCAAAGAAAAGCTTGTGCCGGAAGGCGTGGAAGGGCGTGTACCATACCGCGGGATGCTGAGCGATTTTGTCTATCAGCTTGTCGGCGGATTGCGGGCAGGGATGGGTTATTGCGGTACACCTACCATCGAAGAACTGCGGAAGAACGGCAAATTCGTTCGCGTGAGCTCGGCATCGGTCAGCGAGTCGCATCCGCACGATATACAGATAACAAAAGAAGCGCCAAACTACCTGGCAAGTGAGGCGCTTGAAGATTAATACACCATTGATTTTTGAAGGATATAGTTTTTCATGAGCCGGGAAATGATAGCTATTCTCGATTTCGGCAGTCAGTACGGCCAAGTAATAGCAAGGCGCGTGCGGGAGCATAGCGTTTATTCAAGGATTTGTCGGGCGAATACCACCGCTAAAGAATTGTCGCAGATGGGCGTTAAGGGCATCATAATGTCGGGCGGGCCCGCAAGCGTTTATGAGAAAAATGCGCCGAGGTGTGATGAGAAAATCTTCGAACTCGGCGTCCCTATCCTCGGCATCTGCTATGGGATGCAGCTTGGCAGCCAGATTTTAGGCACCGAGGTTATCCCTGCCCCAAAGCGGGAGTACGGCCGAACCAATCTTGATATTACCGACCACGGCGACCTGTTTGCAAATCTGCCGGACTCCATCATCGCATGGGCAAGTCACGGCGACCAGGTGGGGCAGTTGGGAAAAGATTTCGATAAACTCGCCTCGACGGATACCTGTCCTTTTGCCGCGGTAAGGAACAAAAAGAAAAAATTCTACGGCGTGCAGTTCCATCCTGAAGTATCGCATACGCCCAAAGGACAGCTTATATTGCAGAATTTCCTCTATGGCATCTGCGGCTGCAGCGGCGACTGGAAGATGAGTGACTTTGTCAGCCAGACCGTTGAGGCAGTGCGCAATCAGGTCGGCGATGCGTCGGTGATATGCGGGCTAAGCGGAGGGGTTGATTCTTCGGTAACCGCATCGCTTTTGCATAAGGCGATCGGCGAGCAGCTTGTCTGCATCTTTGTCGATAACGGCTTGTTGCGAAAGAACGAGCGTGAAAATGTCGTATCGACATTCCGCGACCATTTCCATATCGATTTGCGGGTGGTGGACTGGTCAAAGCAGTTCCTTGCCGGCTTAAAAGGCGTAACTGACCCTCAGCAGA
>JAPLMV010000064.1 GCA_026386835.1 Planctomycetota bacterium
GCAGGTATGCAAAAGACAAAATCGAAATTTTAAAATATTTTTTAACTTTTCTTAAATCTTTACCCCACAATGACTTATCTCTTCCCTATCCGCTATATGCTATATGCTACACGCTATTTTTCCGACCAAACGCGCAGCTTCGCCCCATTGTAGAGAGACGCTGTTTTTTCCGGTGGCAGGGCGTCCCGCCCGTGAAAACACAGCAGTGTTTTGATTTTTATCCGCCGCAGGCGGATTGAGTTCAGTGTTCTGTGTTCTCCTATGGAGTCCTTACGGACTGTGTTCTTTTTTTGTGGATTTCGTACTTAGGATTTTGCGCCTAACCTTATATATAAAAGGAACTTATGACAAATATATGGTCTCAACTCTGGTGTCTTTGGACATACTTTGGAGTGCTTTGGACATACTTTGGACTATCGTTGGAGTGCTTTGGATTGCGTTTGGATGTCTTTGGATGACCTTGGATAACATCTGGCGACAGTTGAATATAACTTCGAGTACGATTTTCAGCTTTCCTTGTCATCGAGCAGTTTACGCAGATGCTGATTCTCGCGGCGGGTGGCCTCGAGGTCGAACAACTGATACTTAACGAGAATCTTCAGATAGTCCAGCGCCTCCTGGAGACCATCTACCTTTTCCTTGAGCTGGCTACGCAGTTTCTGGGTCTGGCTTGCAAGAGTAATAAGTCTTTCGCCTTCCGAAGAATGTGAGGAATCAAGTTCCTTCATCAGTTCATTCAACTTGTTCTCAAAAGAAGCTGCGTCCAACATCTATCACCCCCTATTTCCTTCGCACCCCAATCTATCAAGTGGCAGGTTTTTCACCGGCCCTTTATTCAACTACAGCCTGATTTTAGCACTAAAACATCTTTAATTCAATAAAAGACCCGCAGCCGTGTGTTTTTGACGTGAATTAGCCGCTTTCAGATTAAAAGAGTATGATTTTATGAGACGGAAGCAAAAAGTTTTTTCACTTATTTTACGTATAGAAAAAATACTTTTATTCAGTTTCCAGACAACTCCGCTATCCAAGCGTCAGGGATTTTTTGCTCGATGATTTCACGGGCCAGGTTCACCCATCTTTTGCAGCGGTCAAGCACGACGCTGTCGCTGGTTGCCGCGGCGGAATCTATTTTTATAAGTCTGGCGTCGGGACTTATCGAAAGTTCAATCTCCCAGTCCCAATCGTTCTCCTTCGCAAGTTCGCCGATGATGGTTTTTAATCTGCCGCTGTTTGAAACAGGGCTATCCAGCAGCCAAAGGACTTTGGTTACACTTATCTGTTTTAGAAAATCGCCGATTAGTTTTATCGCGGGTATTGTTTCAGTAACCTTGCGGTATGTCCCATGTATGCTCGCCAAATCACGAAAGCAGCCATCGCGTCCTTTGAAAATGATTCCGCCGCTCATCGCCGCTTCAACGGTTATCAACATATTATAGCCGTCAATGGCGATGGGTTGATTGGCAAGGCTACTGATTTTGACTTCGGTTTTCTGTCTGCCTGCCAAATGCTGGTCGGAGCAGGCGCTTCGCATAATGGCTAATCTTTGTCTTTCGGTCAGAGCAAATTTGTCGCCGACTAATTTCAGTGTGCTTTTTTCGGCATAGCCCTTTGTCAATAACAAAGAATAATCCGCTATCGCCGCCCGCAAATTTGTAAGCATAGCCTGGGAAAATAATTTTACATCTGACGGATGCGGCCCTCTGTGTATGCGTTTGTCGGGCATAAGTTTATCCTCAGCGGTCAGCCAATACTTTACCGGAGACTTGAAATCGGTTTCTTTAATTGCCTAATATGCCCCCCTCGGCACGCAATGTCAAAAACAAATTGACAAATCGGCTGGTATCCCTACTATGAGCGGTTGAATTATATTCAGTAAGGAATTTTAGGTGGCAAGCCACAATCTGGCATATATCAAGATCGATGATTTGGAAATCGTCGGCTATTCAATGGCGGGCGAAGAAACCGTTATTGCAATGCCTCAGCTTGATGTCTGCTTCGATATCGGCAAGGCGCCGGACCAGGTTATTTCCATAAAC
>JAPLMV010000312.1 GCA_026386835.1 Planctomycetota bacterium
GAGAAGGTCAACGGCCACGCAGTTATCAATGGCGATCATGTTGTCGAGCCTTGGAAGATTATGCAGGTTATTGGTGTAACTGATATCGTAGACCGCGAGCTCCTGGTTCCGGTGGATTGTGTCATAGTACCACTTTACATCCACGGGGAAGGCAAAGGTATAGACGCTCTTGCCGCGGTCGGCAGGGAGAGTCTTATACGCGTTGGTGACCTGACCTGATTCGATCAGCTTGATGAGACCGGCATTGAGCATCTCAGTATGGATACCAAGATCCTTGAATCCGGCATCGGCCATGGCACCGACACAAGCGGAGGGAAGTGATCCAATGCCAAGCTGGATGATGTCTCTGTCCCTCATTATGGTCATGACATGTTTGGCAATGGCTTCTTCCTCGGGTTTTGCCTTGATGGCTTTTTCATTGATCTGGGGCCATTTGTATTTCTCGCAATCTACCTCGACCCAGTAGTCGATGTCGTCAATATTAATGGTGTTAAAACGGCCGCCCTCGGCCCAAGGATAGTCCGAGCGAACTTCGATGACTTTATTCTTTGCGCACTGACTGAAAATATTGGCGTTGTTGGTACCGTAAGAGAAGTTGGCAAAGCCGTGCTCATCGAAGGGCGATGCCGCATTCCACCACCAGTCAAACCCGCGGTTTTCCTTTATCGCATTGGTGAAGCGATAATGGCAGAACCACATTCCCATGGACCATCCCCAGTGTGCCCAGTCGCTCACGTTGTTTGTATCTCTGGCCTTACGGTTCCAGGGGAAGAAGAAATACTCATGGAAGCAGTGAAATTCCTGCATGGGGTCCGCCGCCTGAAATTCAGGGTGGGGAAAAAAATTAGCATAATTCCAAACCTCAATATCCTTCAATTGTGGACCGACCCTCTTAGCCAGCTCCTTCATACACTCCGTTGAATCACCTCCGACCGATCCTGGCTGGATCCAGTCTCCGGATTTTACCATGTCCAGGATCTGCTTGGGTGTTCTCTTTTTGTCACGAATCTTCTGTTGAATAGGTGTCGTCATCTTGCTTCCCTCCTTCAAAGGTAATTTAGTTTTATACCATCCAGCTGAATTAATTCAGCCACTCTTGAGCGCTATCTTGATTTATGCATTATTAATGGTCCGCATAAATCTATACGAAGGAATAAATCTCGAAGCATATAAGATATTTTGGAGCGGTCGAAGATGTGTCGCCGGTCTGTTCTGGATATGGCAAGGCTCATGGGACGTCTGTTCATAATAGAAACGCTGTGGGTGTTAACGGTTTGATAATTAAGAAGAAACAAATCTTCTTCTTTTTGTTACCTATATAAACCTTTTGAGAGGCTCTCAGTTTTCCGTCTATCACCGATACTGTGACATACTGCATATCATGTTTGATTGCGCAAGTATAAGTAATAAAGCATCCGATTCCCAAAGATCATCAGAGGTTCATTTACCTCTTCAGTCATTAGTGTTGTATGGAAAAAAAAGAGGAAAGGCAATATTAAAAGGTTAATAAATAATATTAATAAAAAACTAATATCAGGCATGGGAGGGTAAAAAGAAGAAACCTTGC
>JAPLMV010000142.1 GCA_026386835.1 Planctomycetota bacterium
TATATCGGGCAGCCGATTTTCAAGAAGCGCATCCATCTGCTCGGAAACTAAGCGGCTTTCAAAACCCATATCCTCGCCGCTCTGTGCCATCTGGATAAGAAGACACTCCCTGATATCCCTGGCACCAACGCCTGCCGGCTCCAGCTTCTGCACAAGAACCAAGGCCGCCTTCAAATCATCCAGAGCAAACTCGGCCTTATCCTTGTTGTGCAACTGTTCCAGCCGTACCGACAGATAACCCCTGTCGTCTATATAATCTATAATCATGCCGCCTGCTTTTTTTACCGCATCGTCGGCATCAACCAGTCCCCACTGTTCTGTCAGGTGTTCATGCAATGAATGAGACGGAGCAGCAGTGTTTTTTATCGCCTCAAGTTTTTTATCCGTCTCATCACTTCCTGTTCGCTTGCGGGCATATTCCGCCTGGTCCATATAATCCCTGTAGTCTTCGTCAATCCCTTCTATGTCCCTGGCCTTTTCCCGCTCCCTGTCGCCTGCCGGATCCTTCCCTGCCGCCCCTTCTTCGCCCTGTTCATCCCCGGAAACCTCTTGGGTATTTTCCGGCTCCTCCATTTCCAGTACAGGGTTGCCGTTGAGTTCCTGCTCTATCCTTTCCTGAAGCGCTAAAATCGACAACTGGAGTATCTCCATCGACTGAATCATGTGCGGAGCAAGTTTCATCCTTTGCTCCAGTCGCATTTGTCCACGCATCTCCAGCTTCATAAGAGATTACCCGAAAAAACCTTTAATACCTGCAACGAACCACAATACACAATTCACAAACTACGTTTCATTATATCACAAACCGTCTAAAATTTCCGGCAAATTTTAATGGTTGATTTAAAATCCCGTGCCACTCATTAGAAAAGGGGGAAAGGCGCCGATTTGCCGCTTAAATAGGAAACTATTCGAGGTTCTGCCTGCCCAATATGGCATCAGTCAGCATCTTTCCGCTTGCATATTCGAGGGTGCTGCCGGTTGGCAGTCCCCTGGCAAGCCGAGTGATTTTCACGCCCAAAGGCCTCAGCAGCGAGCCTATATAAAGTGAAGTGCCGTCCCCTGCCATATTCGGATTGGTCGCCATTATCACTTCCTTTACATCGCCGCTGCGAACCCTTTCAACTAATTTGTCGATAGTCAGGTCGCCGGGTTCAACTCCTTCAAGCGGAGCAACGTGACCACCGAGAACATGATAAACCCATTTGCAGGTGCCGGTCTTTTCAAGACCTATGATGTCCTTGGGCTGCTCTACGACACAAATCAAACTCTTATCCCGCCGAGTATCCGAACAGATGTGACAAACAGGCCCCTCAGAAAGACTGTAACAGATTTCGCATCGCTTGATTTTCGTCTTTACATCACTTATCGCCTTTGCAAGTGCCATCGCCTCCACCGGCTCCGCCTTTAGGATATAAAATGCCAGCCGTTCCGCCGTCCTGGGCCCAACACCAGGCAGCTTCCCAAATTCCTCTATCAGTTTATCCAGCGTTTCAGTATAAATACCGCTCATACGTACTTCCCTACTGGCCGTCTTCAATTCCAGTAATCGTAGCATCCAGTTCCATCAAAACCGTTTTAACCGCAGGGTCGTTAATCAGCTCATTTTTCCTGACTCCGCCGGTCTTTGATTTCTCGGCAGCCGGCTCCGCTTTCACCTGATCGTTCGCAGCCGCATCGAATTTTAACTTCACAGAAATACCGCAGCAATTACCTATTATCGATTCCAATTGTTCCTTTTTGCTGTTACTTTCACACATCCTCTTTTTTGTTTCCCAGCCTGCGCCTAAGGTAATAGTCAAAACCCCATCTTCGAATTGTACCGGCTGAGCAGAAACCAATAACGCCCTTGTGCCGCTGCCGAGCTTGTCAGAAATGGCATCTAAAATGTTCTGCCATCTGCCCTTTATCCCCTCAATATCATTTAACTGCGGCAAATCCGCACTTTTATCCGCCCTGATTTCAACCGCCTCGTCCGCCTTACTGCTCGGCTTATTATGATAGCTTATCGGTTTTTTTATTGTCTGGGCAGTGCCGCCCTTTAATTGCAAAAGAAGCTGGTCAACATTCAAAAACTGTTCGCTCATCGCAAATCTCAAAACCGATGCCTCCAGAAGTGCCCTTGCAGTGTCGCTGTTCCTGATTGTCCACCGCAGTTTTTCCAATGCGGTTATATTGTAAATGAGCCCTGCAATATCGAACTTCTCAACAAGTTCCCCTGCCTGTTTACGCTGCTGGGCCGTCAGCATCACAAGTTTTGTTTCTGCACCAGCCGATTTGACCACCATCAAATCCCGCATGTAATCAATCAGTGCGTCAACAATCTGCACCTCGCTTAAGCCGCCGTTAATTAAATCCTCTATCGCCTCAATCGCCCCCGCCGCATTGCCGCTGCCGATTTCGGAAACGAGTTTATGGATTTTTTCGCTGTTGGGACAACCCAGATACTCCTCGAGCAAACCAGCACCCAGCGGTTCCACGCCGGTACTTATCAGCCTATCCAGCAGACTAAGGCCGTCCCTCATCGACCCGTTTGCCATTTTCGACAACGCCAGAATCAGGTCATCCTCATACTTTATTTTTTCCTGTTTGAGTATGCTTTTTAACTGCTCATCTATTTTTGCGGGACTTATATTTACAAAATCAAACCTCTGGCACCGCGATTGAATTGTCGGCAGCACCTTATTCGACTCGGTCGTCGCAAAAATAAACTTAACATGGCTCGGCGGCTCTTCAAGTATCTTAAGAAGCGCATTAAATGCACCGGTGCTGAGCATGTGCACTTCGTCAATAATGTAAATCTTAAACCTTGCCCGTGCAGGCCGATATATTGCGTTCTCTCTCAGCTTGCGAACTTCATCAACACCGTTGTTCGATGCGCCGTCAATCTCAATAACGTCAATATCTTCGCCGGCATTTATCGCTATACAACTTTCGCATTTGCAGCACGGCTCGACCGTGGGAGCATCGAAGCCGAGGCAATTAAGGGCTTTTGCAAGTATCCTTGCCATCGTAGTTTTGCCCACACCCCGTGTGCCGGTAAACAGGTATGCGTGTGCTACCCTGCCCATTTTTATGGCGTTCTTGAGCGTCCGGGCAATCGGCTCCTGCCCGATGACATCGTCGAACGTCTGTGAACGATATTTTCTTGCCAAAACAGTATAAGCCATATTGTTTATATTGATTACTTAATTTCTGAAATCAGAGTTTATTATCCTACTTTCTACTTTTTCTCTTTGGCGTAATCGAAGAATTAAATTGAACTAACCTTTCCCAGTTAATCTTTCCATTATCACAAAAGTCTTTAGCAAATTCAGTTGTAAACTTGTTAATTATCTGGGAGTACGCTTCCAAAAAACCTTGATTCCTTTCTTTTGCCTTATGTCCAAGCGGCTTGATAATCTCCGTGTAAAGATTTTCATTACCGGAAATAAATTCCCAAAACTCCTGGCCGCAAAGTTTTAGGTATTCTCCCTTATCAGGATTGTTATCCCTGCCGTAACAACAACCATTCACAGATACAATGTTCATTTTCGAAACATTCGTTCGTAGAATTCTTTTTGCTCTCTTGAAATTATCCTTCATCTTACTGACCTGACTACTGTTACCCCAGTTAGGCCCCGATTTGATTGTAACAATATATCTGATGTTGTCTCTTTCGAATTCCAAATCTATTCCTTCCGCCGATGATTTAACGCCATCAAAAATCTCTCCAGAGATAAATATGGCTAACTGTTCCAGAAATTCGCCAAAAATCGTTTCTTCCTGAGAGGAAAGGTGTGCATCCAATAGCCCTTTTACTATATCTTGAGCAGTAAGAACGTTTTTAGCTTTAAACAAGTATGGATTCTTTCGTCGCAATATTTCCGATAACTTAAGGTCATTAATACTCTCAAGTCTTTTCGTATGAAAAACACCGATGTTTTTCTCAACATACTTAACAACACTATTTAGATTCAATGGCTTCATATGTCTTTTCGTTTTCAAAAAGATAATAGTCTACCGGCTTAACGATATTTTTCATCATTTCATAATATTCCGACAGGATTTCTATTCCTATCGAGTTTCTTCTCATTTTCTGCGAAACAACTAATGTAGTACCGGAACCTGCAAATGGGTCCAGCACCATATCACCTTCTTTTGTGAACAGGTTTATAAACCATTCAGGTATGCCTTCAGGAAATACGGCACTGTGCTCCTTATTATTGCATTCTGTTGCCAAGTGAATTACATTGGTTGGATAAACCTTATCCCTGTTAATCCAATGAGAAACATTTTTACCGAACCCGCTGCCATTTTTAGCGTTGTCCCTGATTTTATCGGTTTGACTCAAATTCTTAAGCCTTGTATTAGCCCAATTTCCAACGGGAACCATCGCCTCTTCCTGATACATATTGAAATTTCTATGCTTGTTGAATTGAAGCAACCTCTCCCATGCATCTCTAAACCTGTTTGGCCATTTACCGGGGTAACAATTCTTTTTGTGCCAAATAAATTCTTCTGTCCAAAGCCACCCCTGTTTTCGCATTGCAAGTATTAATTCTATGACATAGGTATGCCTTTCACCTCCTACAACTCTTTCCTTTATGTTCAAAATAAATGTACCGGTTGGCTTTAAAACTCGTAATAACTCTTCCGAGATGGGCAAGAACCATTCAACATATTTGTCGGGGTGAATTCCACCATAGGTCTTTTTTCGACTATCACAATAAGGAGGCGAAGTAAATATCAAATCTACGGAATTACCCCGCAGTTCCTTTAATCTTTCTCTACAATCCCCAAGTATTAAATCCGTTCTTACTTTCATTTTAGACGCCGTTTTTCATAGGTCGTTCAAATTTTCTTACAATCATCAATACCTGTCCTGAGCGTAGTCGAAGGAATCAATAATCAATTCAAAAGGTGGCCGGGTTTGCCACGGCACAACAGAGCACACGCTTATGGCTGCTCGGTTCCCCGCCTGACCAGATTCGCGGGTCTGTCTGCATGGGACCCGGCCATATCATTAATTCCTGATAATTGACCGTTTATTGCCTTCAAACACACCGCGAGTATACCAAAAAATAGAAAAATTTCCATAGAAACATTTTGATTTGACAATTTTTATCCTAATAGCTACTTTATAAATATCCAATAATCAATAATCCATTATCAATAATCAATGATAGAAGGGGTTTTGCGATGAAAGTTAAAATTGAAGATACATGCACCGCCTGTGGGTTGTGCGTGGAAACCTGCCCTGAAGTGTTCGAAATGGGGGCGGATATGGCACAGGTAGTCGATGAAGACGTCCCGCCGGAATTCGAAGACGCCGTTCAGCAGGCCGCCGACGAATGTCCGGTCGAAGCCATCATCGTCGAATAATCATAAACCGTTGCCGAATTACTCTCAAAACAACTTCACTTCGAGAGTTCCCTGCTTCTTTCGCAGGCCTTTTCTATTGCATTTGCCAATAGTGTGCCGAATTTGCCGTCAGCTAAAACTTTCAAAGCCGCCTCCGTCGTCCCGCCGGGCGATGTTACTTTTTGCCTGAGAACAGACGGACTTTCCCCTTTCTTATCCCCATCAATCGCAAGCAAAGCCGCTCCCCTGGCCGTTTGTAACACTAATTCCTTTGCCGCATTTTCAGATAAGCCCAGTTTAACCGCCGCCTTTATCATCTCTTCCATCAAAAGAAAATAATATGCCGGCCCGCTGCCGCTGACTGCCGTTACCGCATCAATCAAATCCTCGTTCTCAACAACAATCG
>JAPLMV010000185.1 GCA_026386835.1 Planctomycetota bacterium
AGAGCCAAGCCGAGAAAATGATGAAGGAAGTTATCGAGATAGCTACTAGTATTAACCCCATGATGGCAAACCGAGAGATGCTCACAAATTACATTATTGAGTACGCTCGATTAGAGGTTCTTATTATTAACCCACCTCCAGCCGAAGATGAGACAGGTCTTCGCGGTCAGCCTGGTATTACTGGAGAACTGAAGGCACACCTTTTTGAATTAGCCCAGAAAGACAAGACACTTCGAGAGTTTATGCATGCATTCGATACACCAAAGAACTGGAATGATGTTTGGAACCCAGTTTTACTGCGCTATCGCGTGGCGTTCGCTCAGACACATGTATTTTACAATTTGCGGCTTACTTTCAAAGACTGTAATCTCGCTGATGAGATGCAGAAAGATTGGTTTAAGCCATATCTTGCCGCGATGTGTGCCTGGGAGGAACACCAATTCCGCAAGTCTCTCGGGATGCCGCCTTCTCTTGGCAACGATATAGTTGGTGCAGAATTGCGAGCATTGAAGATGAGTCTTTTCACGAACTGTGTCATGAACCGGGCTCGCTACCCTGATATTGAGTGGCGGAATATGATACAGGGGATTGAGCATGGCGATAAAGCCAATCCCACCTAATTTCGCTGAAACGCCAAAGATTGGACGAGTATTGAAGAGGCGACGGGAACTTGTTATGCTGTCAGAAACAGTCTGCGCCTCCCGTTTTTTGCAGATTGTGTAATCATTATTGGGCGAATACTGGGCACACAAGAATATGCCTTGGCTACACCTAAAGTTCTGAGAATCACGTAGGAGATGTGGATTGGATTTTGAGGAATTAGAATTGGCACTACCGCGTGTTGAAGCGTGGATAGACGAATACATCAGTGCACATCGGGAAGCCGCCGTACCTCTGACGACAAGGGGGTTCTCAAGACTCGGCCTCTATTTCTCACCTAACACCTTGCAGATCGCACAGGTCGCATACGTTCCCAAGGTGGTCACACCCCCTCTTGGACAACTCGGCATCAGTGGGTTCAACGATTTTGAGTATGGCAGCTACGAGGGAATCACCTACAAGGACTTTGTCTTCATTGACTCTTCACGATGTGCCTCCGAATCGCTGCATTTCCATGAGGCGGTACATATCGTACAGTGGCGCGAATTGGGGTATATGAAGTTCCTGCTCCTGTATGCGAAGGGACTCGCGGAGGATGGGTACCGGAACTGCGTGCTTGAGGTTATGGCGTATCAGAGCCAAAAGGAATTCGACAAAGGAACCCTGATTTCAGACTTCGAGATGAAGGTGGCCCAAATGGTTAGGCACGAAGCCGAAGAGGCAGGATTTGGCTAACCAGCCAATCCAGTGGACGGCTACCGCCGCCCCTGTTCTTAATCGTTCCGGTGAATTCTGAGTAACTTGTGCCATGGGTAGAAATCCCTCGACCCGTTCGACTCCGCTCAGGACGGGTCCCTCGACAAACCGGCAGGAGAATAAAATCAAAAATTAAAAATGGCGAGGATGAAAAGTGTCATATTAACCCCACGGGATGAAGGCTCTTAATCGGCTTCTAAATTTTCCTGAATTCCCATTTGTCTTTTTCGATGAGGGTCAGGCGGAATTTGCCTTTGAGGATTTTGCCTTGCAATAACAGTTCCTGCTGTTTTGAATTTGCGGTCAGCGGTGTATATGTTCCATAGTCGGCGATTTCGACGGTGCCGAGTCCTTTGTTTACGCTGCCCTGATAGGTGAGAAATTTCAGCGGGTGGTCAAAGATTTTTATAGCGATATTTGGCTTTAGATACAATTTTTCCGGAGGCAGGTCAAGTCGGTAAGTTTGGAGGACAGTGCCGGCCTCAAACATAAGGTCCCAGTGGATGAGTCCTTTTTGGGTATGTTTTTGGATAACGAATTTTAGAGTTTTATCCATAATCAAGGGCATTATAAAGCAAATACTAATAGTTTTGCCACGATTGGTTAAAAAACTTTGCAATTTTAAGGGGTGTTTATTAGAATAACACTTTCTCAAAAGCTATATTAGTTCGGGTGGTTCGACGTTGCTCACCATTCTGAATGAAATCGAAGGAAGGATATTGTTTTAATGAGTCTTGATAAATTTTTTAATCCGCAGTCGGTGGCCATTGTCGGCGCCTCACAGAACAAGGGCAAGGTTGGGTATGAAATCCTTGCAAATATAATAGCAGGGGGATACAAGGGCGGGATATTTCCTGTAAATAACAAGGTTGACTCGATATTGGGTCTGAAGTGCTATCCCGACCTTGAATCGATTGGTCAAACGCCTGACCTTGTTATTATTGTTATTCCTGCCAAGATTGTGCCTGACTTAATGAGGCAGTGTGCGAAGGTGGGTGTTAAAGCGGTTGTGGTTATTACAGCCGGTTTCAAAGAGGTAGGCAAGGAAGGCAAGGAGCTTGAACAGCAGGTAGTTAAGATAGCAAAAGAGGCGGGCATAAGGGTCATCGGGCCGAATTGTCTGGGCCTGATAGTTACATCAAATAAGCTCAATGCCAGTTTCGGCGGCGATTTGCCGACTGCGGGTGCTACGGGATATATTTCGCAGTCAGGTGCGCTGCTTGCGGCAATTCTTGATATGGCCAATGCAACCGGCATCGGGTTCAGCAAGCTTGTGAGCATAGGCAATAAGGCGGATGTGGATGAGCTGGATGTTATCGAGTCACTGGGCGACGACCCAGAAACAAAAGTTATAGCCGGTTATCTTGAGAGCATAACCAACGGCAAGGCGTTTGTAACGGTTGCACACCAGATTTCGCACAGCAAACCGATACTGCTGATGAAATCAGGCGGAACGGCAGCAGGTGCAAAAGCGGCATCATCTCATACTGGAAGTCTTGCAGGCGGTGAAACGGCTTATGAGTGCGTGTTCGAACGGGCGGGGATAATACGCTGTCCGTCGATTAAGGTGCAGTTTGATTATGCGCAGGCGTTTGAGAGTCAGCCTCTTCCTGCTGGTCAGCGAATCGCAGTGATAACCAATGCAGGCGGGCCTGGAATTATGGCGGCGGATGCGATAGAACGGCAGGGACTTACCTTTGCAAAAATAAGTCCTGAGACGGTAGATAAATTGAAAACAAAGCTTCCGGCGGCTGCTAATTTTTACAATCCTGTGGATGTTTTGGGAGATGCGCTGGCAGACAGATACGAGTTTGCGACAGATGCAGTTCTGGATGACCCTGGTGTAGATATAGTTTTAATACTATTGACTCCTCAGGCGATGACGGATGCAACTCGCACGGCAGAGGCGATTGTGAAAATTGCAAAGAAGAAAAACTCCAAGCCGATTCTCGCATGTTTCCTCGGTGCGGGCAAGGTGAGCGAAGCAATAAAAGTTTTGCGGGACGGCAAAATCCCACAGTACGATTCACCTGAAAGCGCAGTGGCGACCATCAGAGTTATGGTGGATTACGTCAGGTGGCGGGCCAGACCAAAACGTGTGGTGAAACTATTTCCGGTGAACCGCCGAAAGGTCGAAAACATAATTGAGAAACACCTGAGACAGGGTATTCGCGAGATAGGCGAGACCGAATCGAAGGAAATACTCGAAGCATACGGATTTGTAACGCCCAAAGGTGCGGTTGCGACAACTGCTGAGCAGGCTGGAAATATAGCTGAGCAGCTCGGGTATCCTGTTGTTCTGAAAATATGGTCGCCTGACATTATCCATAAATCGGATGTCGGCGGCGTTAAAATCGGACTTACGAGCAGAAAAGAGGTAATGGACGCATTCGACCTGATGATGTACAGGATACCGAAGAAAAAACCCGATGCCAATATATTAGGCGTTCTTGTTCAGGAGATGTGCCAGAAGGGCAAAGAGGTAATCCTGGGGATGAATCGCGACCCGCAGTTTGGACCGTTGATGATGTTTGGCATGGGCGGCACGATGGTGGAGGTACTTAAGGATGTGTCGTTCTATCTTGCTCCTTTGACCAGTGAAGAGGCAAAGCAGATGCTTATAAACACAAGGACGTATAAGATTTTGAAGGGAGTACGCGGCGAAGAGGGAGTTGATATTGACGTTATAGCTGAGGGATTGCAGAGGATGTCTCAGCTTGTTACAGAATTTCCTCAGATTAAGGAAATGGATATAAATCCGTATGTAGTTGGTCCGCTGGGAACGACACCCATTGCGGTTGATGCAAGGATAAGCGTGGAAGAAGTTTAAGAAAGATGAGTACTATGCAAGAGTTTGACTGGAAAGAGAAATATAAAGGCAAGATAGGCAGTGCGATGTCGGCGATGAAACTAATCAGCCCCGGGAACAGGATATTCATAGGAACAGGCTGCGGTCAGCCTCAGTATCTTGTCAATGCGCTGGTTGAGCATTCGAGTCACATTTACGATGCTCACATTGTACACCTGCTGACGATGGGAAGTGCTCCTTACGTCGATGAGCGGTTCCGTGAAAGATTCAAGATGAACAGTTTCTTCATTGCCGACAACGTTAGGCATGCTCTCGACAAGGGGATAGGGGACTATACCCCGATATTCCTGTCGGAGATACCGCAGGAATTCGAGAGCGGCAGGATACCAATCGATGTTGCGTTAATATGCGTGACTGTTCCCGATGCCAATGGTTTGTGCAGTCTGGGTGTTTCAGTTGATATTGTCAAGTCGGCGACAGCGAACGCAAGGTACATAATCGCACAGGTAAACAGCAATATGCCGCGAACGTTTGGGGACAGTTTCATTAACGTAAATAAAATTGATATGCTTGTTCCGCATGATGAGCCGATGATAGAGACGGAGATGCCCATGATAGATGATACGCTTCGCCGCATCGGTGAAAACATATCAAGACTTGTCGAGGACGGCAGCACAATAGAATGCGGAATCGGGCGTATACCTCAGGCGCTTGCCGAATTTCTTGTGTACAAAAAGGACATTGGCATCCACACGGAAATGTTCAGCGACTGGATTATCGACCTTGTAGAGTGCGGTGCGGTTACCTGTGCGAGAAAGTCGTTAAACCGCGGCAAAGTAGTGGCAAGTTTCTGCATGGGGTCACAACGTCTTTATGATTA
>JAPLMV010000053.1 GCA_026386835.1 Planctomycetota bacterium
CCGTCGTAATCGCGAAGATTGGTCTTTATACGGCTTGAGTTGAGAAGTGCAAACGGCGCCAGCGGCGACTGGTAGAAACGATTTGCGACAAGTTTGAATTCCGCAACTGCTTCTGCTGTCTGGCCGCTTACACCCTGAAGAAGTCCAAGGGCAAAATGGGCATTGGCAGATCGCTCGTCGCCGTGAAACATAAGCAGGTATCTTTGCCAGAGAGAAATAGCTTCCTGGCCAAGCAATGTTTTTTGTTCGGATAATGACGTGATGTTCACAGGGTCGAGGACGTTTATCGTTTTCTGGTCTTCCACGCTTGCCAGCAGGCCTGCACAACCCGCTGCCGTTGTGGCAAACTGTTGCGGTGTTGTCCCGGACATGTACAGATAGATGGATTTTTTGCGGGCAAGGTCTTTTGTTTCCTGAGGGGCTGATTTACTGTCGGTAGCCCACTTAATGTCGAAATTAGCATTTGCGGCAAATCTTGTCAGCACTTCCTCAATCGAAGCTCCGTCGCAGCAGACAGACCAGCGTGATATTGCGCCCTGCTGGTCGAGTTTTTCGATTTGAGGGCTTAGAGTACTTTTGGCCAGTTGCTCCGAGCCGGAATTCAGGAAGGCACGCAGTTCAGTCTCATTAAGATTGATGAACGGCTCAGGCACTATACTGATTGTCCACAACTGCTCTGGCAAGTCTTTATCGGCATCATAAAGCGAAAGTACATTTAGTGTTATCGATTCGGCGACAAGAAAATTACAGGTTTTTTGCAGCGACAGTGCCCATTCCCTGTCGAACGTCACCGCATAGGTCAGGGCGATGGTTTGGTAGGCCTTGATACAGGCCTTCAAGTACTGTTTTCTCTGCATTTCGAGCAGGCAAAGTTGATAGTTCGCGATGATATTTACCACCGGAGAGCGGCTTTGCGAAACGTTTCTGAGTCCGCCTTCGGCCTGCTCGATGTCACCGAGTCTTTGTGCACACAACGCTGCCCTTAACTGCAGGAAATCCCTTAGCGATTCATCCTCGGGATTGATAGAAAGATTACTATAGAGCTGGTTGTAGGCGGCGTAAGCGATTTTGTAATTTTTCTGCTGGTATAAATCGCCCGCGACCTGAAGTGAGAGCGGCTGCCCAGCCGAAAACTCAGATTCCTGTTTCTGTACCTGAGCGGTGGGTTTATGTGTGTCCTGGACCGATGTGTCCGTCTTCGACGGCGGGAGTTTTGGGAGTTGTGTTTGAGGGACACCAGGCACTATTGGCTGTCTTGCCGTGGTGTTTATAGCCGGCTGCGTGGGTGATTTGATGAAGACATACAGTAGTATCGCCACTATCACCAGGATACAAGCGACAAGGCCTTTCTGGAGAACCGACATACGAGATGTATTCGGCTGCAGCGAATTCAGGAGATGTTTGTAAAAATCATCATTTGCACCTGACGCAGCGGGCTGAACCCCGCTGCTGGCGGGTAGATGCACATCACCGGCAAACAAATCGCTGTCAGACTGCGCAGACAAATCGGGACTTTCTTTGACAATATCCTGCGCCTGCTCCGGGCGGTTCGCCGAAATCTGGTTTTCTGTTGCCATAGTTTCTGAATTCGCCACAAAAATGCGTAAAGCCAGTATGGTTCGTAGCAGGATTTTTACCACAAACTACGAACTAAATTACCAGCTCCTATGACAAATACAGCAACATTTGTGCCAGAAGGAAGTTTTGAGCTGGCTAAAGAACCAAAATCCAGGCAGAATATCCTTCTTCGGCGAAATACACCAGCGACGGACTGCTTATTTCAGTCTTATTTCCGCAATTTTGTCTTTTGTTTTTTTGCTTTTTGCCTTTCCATTGTCTGTATTTTAGACGAACCGAAAGATTTTCTGACATAAATAAGACCGTTTGTAGGCAGACTTTTCACGTTGCAAGTGATTTTTTTACCTTTCACACCCTTCTCACTTTTCAAACCCTCGTTACATTTTAATTCCTTATTTTTAATTTTTAATTTTCTTCCCACCTTTCTCCTGCTCCACTGTTTTATACACCATCCCCACCAGGGGGACCTGTCCCATATGGATACGATGTTCCCTTCCCATCCCAAGTTTGAGCAAAAAACTTCTTGACATCGTTGAGGAAATGACTACAACCAACGCGACACTATTAAAAAAAAGCCTGCCTGTAACGCGGAATTAGGCAGCGAGAACTTATGACGGTTGAGGTAGCGAGATGTATCGAATGAAATGCTGTTTGAAGTGGCGTCTGGTTTTTCTGGCAATGACGTTTTGGGGATGCGGAGCAAAAAGCTTTGCGAGCGAAGCTGATTTCGGCTGCCGTTTGCTGGATGATTGCACTAAACCCAGCGTAAACAAGATAATTCACGAAGGCAGTTGGGATCGTACGGGCGATAATACTGATTTCTACACCATTGCTCCCGGCCAGACCAAGACAATAGTCAACATGAAGAGTAGCGGCACTATCCGCAGGCTGTGGTGTGCGGTCGCCGCTCGCCAGCAGGAGACACTCATGCGTCAGGCTCTGCTGCGTATGTACTGGGATAACGAAGAAACGCCAAGTGTGGAAGTACCGCTGGGTGATTTTTTCGGCACCAGTTGGGGCCGAACTAAGGATTTCATATCCATGGCTTTGGAGCAGACCAGCGGCGGTTACAATTGCTACTGGCCTATGCCTTTCGGCAAGGCTGCACGCGTGGAACTGGTGAACGACAGCAACATAGTCATTGATAAGTTCTACTTCAATTCAGACATCGAAATGATGGCTACGCCGCCCAAGAGCGAACGGCTCTATTTCCATGCACAGTGGCGGCGGGAGAACCCCACTACCGCAGGCAAACTCTATACCATTCTCGAAGCAAAAGGGCGGGGGAAATACGTTGGTACCAGCCTCCAGATGCAGTGCCTGGAGGGTCCCGGCTTTGGTTTCCTCGAAGGCGATGAAGAGGTTTTTGTTGACGGTGAAAAAACACCCAGCATACACGGAACAGGAAATGAAGATTATTTCATGGCATGCTGGTATTTCGCCTCAGGCGAGTTTTCAGCACCCTGGCATGGCTGCTTGTACAAAAATGAAAAGCAGGGGCGAGCACACGCCTATCGCTGGCATTTGATCGATCCTATTCCTTTTCAGAAATCCATACTCTTTCAGATTGAGCACGGTCCTGATATCAATTATCCCACTAATAGTGACTATGTAAGCACGGCGTACTGGTATCAGACTGAGCCGCATGCTGCCTTTCCGCCGCTACCGACCAGAGATAAACGCCTTCCTGTCCCGTTGCTGGTGCCATACAAAATTCCCGGCGCGATCGAGGTAGAAGATTTTATTAACTCAACGGCTCGGCCAACGATAGGTGGCGCGTATGTTCAATATATGACGCAGTTTGGCTCGGCATGGAGCAATGCCTCGCAATATTTCTGGTACAACGGGGAACCAGGTGCTACAGTCACATTTCCTCTCGAAGTTAAGGATGCAGGAATGTATCAGTTGGGCGTGTATATCATGCAGGCGCCAGACGGTGTGGACCTTGAAATCCTGCTGAACGGCGAGTCTCTGGGTAAAATTTCCGAATATGCCCCAAAAGTTATGCATAGTGACCTGATTAAATTCGAGCCAAAGCCATTCAAGTCAGGACTCAATGATGTAACCTTTAAAATCGTGGGCAGAGACGTCCGTGCTCGTGTAAATAATGAATATCCTGTCGGCATCGATTGCTTCCTGCTGACAAAAATATAATGTGGTATTCGCAGGTAACGCATGAATCGCAATGTAATGATATCGCGAGCTGGTGCAGTGCGTGTGCTGTTTTTATTCACGGGTGGGTTTTACAATGAAGCCGCCAAATCAGGGGACACCATACCTATTATTACTGGATATATTAGATCTTATTATTTACATCCCTTAATTACACCCACCTGTTATTTTCAGATATAATTAGTTTTTTCCGCAAACTCTCTGCGGTGGAAAATGCTCTTTTAATTTTTATATGTCATTTTTATTTCTTATCCACCATAGCTTTGAGCGAAGGCGGATTGATATTTTATTTTTTATTGTTCTACCGCAATACTACGGGTGTAACCCGTAGATGAAGTCATCCGCCAAAGGCGGACAGGCAAAGCCTGTTGCGGCAAATGCCACGGGTTTTAACCCGTGGAAATTTACTTATTAAAACCTTCGCGTCCCTCGTGTTGAAAAATCTTTTCTTTGTTTTGAAATTTCTTCTTTTGGTCATTTGAATTTGTTTAGGATTTAGAAATTAGTGCTTCGAATTTGGTTGCGGCCAAAGGCATCGCTGTGCACCCTATGTACGATTCAACAGCCGAAAAACGGGCTGGGTTGGTATTATATAACTTCCGCTGGTTCGGGGGAGAAAGAGGAAAATTCCTCTGTTTGCAATTCGTTTTCCGCTTCGGTAAGCTCGTCAGTGGGGTCACTGTTCGAGTTCTTTTTGAGGTTGTACTGCTTGACCTTTGCGTAGAGGGTGGCTCTGGTTATACCGAGAAGAGCGGCGGCATGGGTTTTTTGCCAGCCGGTTTCTTTAAGAGCGCGGCCGATGAGCTGCTGTTCGGCCTTTGCCAGTGAAAACTCCCTGACGTGGCCAGCAGAAGGCGTCGCTGCCAATTCATTGCAGTCGGTGGGGTTGATTAAAATGCTGCCTAGGCCGATTTTGTCTGTTGTTTCTAACAGGATTGCTCTTTCGATAACGTTACGCAGTTCACGAACGTTGCCGGGCCAGTCGTGTTTCTGCAGGGCTTCGAGGGCTAATTTAGTCAGGGATGTTATTTTGCCTTTTTTGTCCGGGCATAAGGTCGATGTTCTCAAAAAATATTGGGCCAGAAGGGATATGTCGTCCCTGCGGTTGTGGGCTCTTAGAGGAGGGATAATCACAGGGCAGATATTCAGACGGTAGTAGAGGTCAAGGCGGAAGCGGTTTGCCTGGGCTTCTTTTTGCAGGTTTCGGTTGCTCGAAGCAATTATGGTGGCGTTGCAGGTGATGTTTTTGATTCCGCCGACCTTGCGGAATGTTTTTTCCTGCAGGACGCGGAGAATCTTGGCCTGGAGGTCTATGGGCATTTCGCTTATCTCATCGAGGAAAATTGTTCCTGAGCCGGCCAGTTCCATCAGACCTGTTTTTTCGCTGTCGGCGCTGGTGAAAGAACCTTTGGCGTGGCCAAAGAGTTCGCTTTCGAGCAGATTAGCTGTCAGGGCAGCACAGTTTACGGCTACAAACGGCTCACGGGGATGCCTTATATTGTGAATTGCTTTTGCCGCCAATTCCTTACCTGTTCCTGTTTCTCCGACTATAAGGACGGGGTTGCACCTGCTGGCAGCGACGAGTTTAATCATTTTGAGATTATTTAGAATAGCCTTGCTCAAACCGACTATGGAAGCAGCAGCAGCACAATCTTCGGCAAAAAAATCTTTAAGGTTTTTCCCTGAGTTTTCGGTTTCTGTTTGGGATTTATTTTTTATTTGGGCTGCTATAAGTTCGAGGCGATGGTAATCCCGCGGGCCGTTTATATAATCGCAAGCTCCCATCCGTAGGAATTCCCCTGATGAATCAGTCCCTGTTTGTCCGCAGTCGATAACCACTACGGGGACATTTTCCGGATTTTTATTTTGCGTCAGATGTATATCAAGGAATTGGCGGACATCACATAAGCCGATATTGGCGTCAATGATTATTAAATCAGGGTTGGCTGTTCTGATGATATCGAAGGCCTCAGCAATGTTGTCGGCGGCGAATATTTCGCTGCCGATGCGGCGAGCCAACTGCTGAACCTCTGATTCCCTGCTTACTGCAACAATTCTGTTTAAGACCATCCTTGTTCCAAACAAACGTCAGTGAATGTCACCGTATCTAAATTATGCGAATGTCCAATAAATCGACAGAAACCGGCAGCCGGCTTTAATTTTTTATGGGACCGGCCCATAATATCAAAGATTAAAAATAAAAAATAAAAATTGTGGATTTTAAGACTATTTTTAATTTGATTTTATGGGACGTTATTTTTGTTATGGGACCAGCGGGGAATAGGAATGCCTTCTGTCACCGTTAAAAGAGGGCGGAAAATCTTTCCGCAGACAGGAAAAAATCTCCTGTGGAAAATTTTTAGTCATATTTACAGCAGTGTTTTCCCGTTTTTTTATTTACCACAACATCTTTTATTGTAAGTAGTTACGGCTAAATGTTGATTTAATTTAATTTCTTCTGGCACAGTAATTGCTAACTTGATGATGTCCCGACCGACGGGAAATATTTGAAATAATTTTTTTAAGAAAGTAAAAAACTTATGGATGCGATATCAGCGGTTGGCTCAGCAAGTAAAATTCAGACTGATTATATGAAGATTCTCGTGTCACAGCTTCAGAACCAAAATCCCCTCGAGCCGATGGACAACAATGAAATGGCAACTCAACTGGCGATGTTGTCGCAACTGCAGCAGCTCGAGTCGATGAATACCAATTTTTCGCAGGTACTTTCGAACGTTGAAGGTTCGTATGCCAATTCTCTTTTGGGTAAAAATGTCGCATTTTTGGAGCAAACGGATACGGGGGAGTCTGTAGTTAAGAGCGGTGTTGTAAGTCAGGTTTATAAACAGGACGGCAAAAACATGCTGGTCATTGGCGACCAGGTTTTCGGTCTGGATGAAGTGGTTGCGGTGAGAAACTAAAAATCGAATCTGAAGATTAAGAAAAATATAAGGAGACATAAAAATGAGTTTTGCATTATCAGCCGGAGTTTCGGGACTACAGGCGCACCAGAAGATGCTTGATGTGGCCGGCAACAACCTGGCCAATGTCAATACGACTGCTTTTAAAGCAAGCAGGATTACTTTCTCGGAACTGCTGAGCGAGACGATAAAAAATGCCTCGCAGCCCACGGCAAATACCGGCGGTACAAATCCGCTTCAGATGGGTAGCGGTGTTGCGGTATCAGGCATAACCCCGAATATGACGCAGGGTAACATCGTAAGTACAGGCAATCCCCTCGATTTAGCGATAGAAGGGGACGGGTATTTTGTGATGAGTGACGGCCAGCAGAACTATTACACTCGTGCCGGCGCATTTGCGATTGATGCAAATTCGAATCTGGTCGACCCCGCTACCGGTTATTTTGCACAGCGTATCGGTTCGGTAGGCGAAAGTGACGGTTTCCAAATTCCCGGCAACAGCAATATTCATGTACCGTACGATGTTTCAATGCCGGCAAACGCCACATCGGAGATTAACGTTTCCGGCAACCTCAGTGCGGATGCGGCGTTGTCAACGGTTCAGGGACAGATGTTAACGGCTGACATTGGTTATACCTATGACGACGGGACGGCGGCGGAATTAACCACAGTCATTGGGGATATCGACCAGTTTACAGGTACTTTGAACGATGGCACGATTACGATAGGCGGTTATAACAAGGATGGAACGGCATTTAGCGGTGCTGGTCTGACTTATGCTATTGACGATACCACGACGTTAGGTGACCTTGTCGACCATCTGAATAATAATGTTTTGAATGGTTCGACTGCTTCGCTGGTCAACGGCAAGATACGGATAACTGATAACACAAGCGGTTACAGCAAGTCGGACCTGACATTAGACTATGCAGGCGATGGTACGATGACAATGCCGGGCTACTTTGAGATGACAACGGTTGGCGGCGAAGAGGTTAAAAACGTCAATATCACAGTTTACGATTCTCAGGGCGGCGCGCATGGTCTATCGGCTGCATTTGTCCGGACGGATACTGCAAATACATGGGATATGGTATTGACTTCTGTTACCGGTGATATTAATGAGATAACCATGGCAAATCGCAGAATAAACGGCATAACTTTCAACTCGAACGATGGTTCTTACGCCGGTTTAAACGGTTTGGCCACACCTGAATTTGAAATCACGTTTTCACATGATACTGCAAACCCGCAGGCTGTAGCATTGAACTTTGGCACCGTAGGCAAGCTGGACGGTGTAACGCAGTTTGCCGGAGACTCAACGGCGGTGGCAAGGTCACAGGATGGTTATGAGGCAGGCCGGCTTTCCTCCGTATCAATAGATAACGAAGGTATGGTTATCGGTGCCTTCTCCAACGGCATCAAGAAAGATATCGCGGCCTTACAGATGGGGTTATTCCAAAATACATCCGGTCTGGAGAGTGTCGGCAACGGTTATTTTATCCCGTCAGCTAACTCTGGCGATGCGGTTGCTACTCATGCTAACAGCGGTGGTGCGGGTCGAATTCACGGCGGGGCACTGGAAAAATCGAATGCCGATGTAGCGACAGAGTTTGTCAATATGATTCAGGCACAGAACGGATTCCAGGCCAATGCGAGAACCATTAAGGTTGCCAACGATATACTGCAGGAGTTGACACGCCTTATCGCCTAATAATTTCAGAAAGCATGGAATGATAATCTCCCATATAATAACGACATTGTTAAGCATCGGGGCTTTGGCACTGACGCCTCAGCAGCGGTGGCATGCTACGGGACAGCTCGAGAGCAACGGCAGTGCTATGACGCATCGCCCGTTTATTATATGTGCGCTGCTTACGATTATCATTTTGACAGGGTCGCTTTTGCTGATAAACATGTTCCGGACAAGGCGGGAGAGAAAAGCCGCCAATGAGTTGTTTCTTAAATATGCGGAAAAAAAAGGATTAAGTGCTCGCGAACTTCAGATAATAGTCGCTGTGGCAGCCAAGGCGGGGATCAGACAAAAGGACGACGTTTTTACGATGGATGATGCTTTTGACCGCGGAGTCACGGTGATTATAGAAGAAAGCATCGGCAGGGGGCAGGGTCCGGAAGAAACCAGGCAACTTAAAACGGAACTGTCTTTTCTCCGCGAAAAGCTGGGTTTCCAGAACCAGTTTGTCCCATCAGTTGCTGGAACAGCAGCCAAGCCGAAAAAATTTAGCAGCAGGCAGATACCGGCAGGCAAGAGCATTCATATAACACGTCGAATGAATCGCGTTTCAGATGAGATTGAAGCGGCAGTTATAGAAAATACTGAAATGGAGCTGACGATTAAGCTTGTAACACCGCTGAGAATAAATTTCGGCGAGGTCTGGCGGGTACGTTACTATTTTGGAGCATCCGTGTGGGAATTTGACACAAGCGTTGTCAGTTATGACGGTGATGTGCTGGTTTTAAACCATAGCGATAACGTGAGGTTTGTGAACCGCCGTCGTTTCCTTCGTGTTCCTGTAAGCAAGCCGGGTTTTATTGCACGTTTTCCGTTTGAAAAAACACATCAGGTAAAAGATGAAAGCAGCGAGGAAGTTTCTACAGCCGAGCAGAATTTATCGAATCGTATCGGCAGTTTTTTGAAGCCGCCTGAATTTGTTTCTGCGGTTGTTACCGAACTGGCAGGACCAGGGCTTCGCATAGAAGAGCCGATGGAAGTGAAAATGGGTGACAGGGTTCTGGTGGTTTTTGAGCTTGATAAGGGCGATACTCAGAATCAGGCACTGCATGGGAAAAAGAAACCGTCAAAAATAGTAGAGGACATCGGCGAAGTCAGGCACGTCAAGACGATCGAAAAAGGTTTTTCAATAGCGGTGGAATTGACCGGTCTCAGTGATGCCGAAATTGATGAACTGGTTTGTGTAACAAATGCCGTATCGGTAAAAACGAGTGCTCAGAGCGGGGATGATTCGGATTTGGCAAATGGCATGAAAAATGCTCCTGAACCGGTGGCGGCTGCCAAAGAGGTCTAAAAAAAATGTCAGAAATTACAACACAGGTCAGTTCGAGCGTAAATGCGTTAATGCAGGAGCTTGACATAATTACGCATAACATGGCCAATTCGAGCACGGTTGGCTACAAGCGCAGATGCAATGCATTTTCAAAATCACTTGAGGCACAGCAAAGCGGAGCAAATTCCCAAACTCCGGCAGGCATCGATTTGCAGACGATGTTTGATTTTTCTCAGGGCAATGTGATAGAGACGGGCCGACCGCTTGACTTTGCGGTTTGCGGCAAGGGATTTTTTGTAATAGAGACCCCGGAAGGACCGCTTTATACTCGTAACGGCATGTTCCAGACAAACCAGAACGGCCAAATAGTGGATTCTCAGGGAAGGAGCGTGGCCGGTCAGTCGGGGCCTATAACGATACCTAACGGCATCGGACTTTCACAGGTGAATGTCGCCAATGACGGAAGCGTTAGTGCAGGCGGGGCAGTTATCGGAAAGTTCAGAATTGTCGATTTCGGGGATAACGAGAAAAACCTTCTGCCTGCCGGGTTAAATTGTTTCCGTATACCGGATGAAAATATCAGACCTGTTGATGCGGAACATACTGTTGTAAAGCAGGGCTATCAGGAGTCATCCAATGTCAGGATGGTTGATGAGCTGGTTGGCATGATAACGGTGTCCAGACTGTATGAGGCGAATATGAAGTTTATCTCAGCCCGGAAAGAAGCGTCAGGCAGTCTTATGAGTGTGGCGATGGGTTGATGTCATTGATTATTGAGTGTTGACTATTGGAGAAAGATTATGTTAAGAGCATTTTCTACTGCAGCGACGGGCATGACGGCCCAGCAGATGATGGTGGACGTGATTGCCAATAACCTTGCAAACATAAATACCACCGGTTTCAAAAGAAGCCAGATTGATTTTCAGGACTTGCTTTATCTTAAAATGAGGGAGGCAGGGACGGAAATAGCGTCAGGTATAAATTCCCCCAGTGGCCTGGAAGTCGGCAGCGGCGTTCGGCCCGCATCGACGGTGAAGGTCTTCACGGCCGGTGAACTTCAGAATACAAGCAGGCCGCTTGATGTCGCTATTACGGGCGAGGGTTTCTTCCAGGTAAGCATGCCTGACGGCAGCACAAAATATACACGCGATGGTGCACTGCAGATGAATGCCAACGGCCAGTTGGTTACCACCACCGGATACGCCATAGAGCCTTCGATTACCATTCCGAGCGACGCGTTGTCTATAGGTATCGGAAAAAATGGCGGTGTCAATGTTACCAATTCCGCTGGTGCTATATCGGTTGTCGGCACTATTCAGATGGCTCGATTCCCGAACCCGGCTGGTCTTTCGAGCGAGGGCGATAACCTTTATGCACAGACTGAGGCCAGCGGAACAGCCACGACCGGCACGCCGGGCGAAAATGGTCTTGGCACTATTCAGTCCGGATTTCTCGAAAAGTCCAATGTGCAAATGGTAAGCGAGCTTGTAAATCTTATAACCGCTCAAAGGGCATACGAGATAAACTCCCGTGCAATAAAGGCGGGGGACGATATGCTTCGAACGGCAAATGCGATAGGTAATGGTTAACAGGATAATTATGAGCGATAAAAAAGTTACAATCATTGCGATTACCTTTCTGCTGACTGCCGGGCAATTTTGCATCGCATCATCTGATAGCAAAGTTGACAATTCCATGCTGCAGGTTTATTTGCCCAGGGACATAACGGTTAAAGATAATACTATCCTTATGGGGCAGATTGCCGTAATTCGCGGACCGCAAACTCTTACGAACAAGGCGGACGAAATTGCCATGGGGCAGATAGTGGCCGGTCAGGAGATTGTCATCGACAGGCAGACGCTGTTGAGCAGACTGGCCTGTAATGGAATTCCGGCGTCGAGCGTGACATTGAGCGGCGCTGAAAAGATAACGGTAAAGAAGCAGCAGAGAATCATACGCGGTACTGAATTTATTGAACAGGCGAAATCGTTTTTTGAGAAAAATGAGCCTGCTGGTTCGGTTAGCCAAAAGACAGTTTTAAAAGTACCGGCGGATTTAGCTATTCCGGTTGAGGCAAAGGATGTGAAACTTGTCTGCCGGTTGGCGCAGGGCAATTCAGCCGGGCAGGCGACGGTATATGTTGCCGTATTTGCGGACGGCAAAGAAATTGATGTTCGCCAGGTGAGTTTCAATTTGAAATACAACTGCCGAGCGGCGGCAGCGGCTGTGGATATTCCGGCAGGAGCGGTACTTGGTACTGATAATATAAAAATAACAAATGCGGTGTCGAATTCGCCCGAGCCGGCGGACTGGAAGCCGCCTTATGGTCTTATTGCCAAACGCAGGCTGGCTGCAAATACCGTGATTCGTGCGGATATGACGGGTTCGGCAAAACCGGCGACCGTGGTCGGACGCAATCAGACTGTTATTATCAAGATTGAAAAAGGCGGGCTGTTGATTACTGCCATGGGAAAAACCATGCAGGATGCCTGTGCCGGTGATTACATAAAAGTTCGCAACGCCGATTCGCAGAGAATAATCGTTGCAAAAGTCAATGAGGATGGAACCGTTGAACCAGTTTTTTAAAGGAGAACCTATGAATAATAAAATAACACTGATAATCCTTGCCTGTGTGTTGAGTTTGACTGCCTGTGTGCAGGCAGATTCCATCTGGGCCAAGAGGGACAAAAACAGGAAAGAGTTATATGCCGACGATGTGGCCAGAAAGATTGGCGATGTGCTGACAATCAAAATAACCGAAGACAGCAAGGTCGATAACAAGGCCAAGAGAGACATGCAAAAGACAACAGACCGTTCAATCGCTTTTAACGGAAAGCTGGGCAATTTTGCCGACCTCGGTGAATTCGGCATGGGCGCTAAATCCAATAATTCACTCAATGGCAAAGCTGACTACAAAGATGAACGCAGCTTTGCAGATTCCGTGACCGTGGTTGTGGTGGATATTCTGCCGAACAAAAACCTTGTAGTTCTTGGCACACGCAGCCGCAATATAGCAGGCGATACACAGCTAATCGAAATCAGCGGCATAGTAAGGCCAAGTGACATTACATTCGACAACTCCGTCAAGAGCGAGCGTGTTGCGGACTTCAGGATTATTTCAAAGAACAAGGGTGTGGCAGAGCCGTATAACAGGCCCGGCTGGATGGGCGGGATATTTGATGTTGTCTGGCCGTTCTAAATTCTGCGATGTTGTTTAAGGATAAATGTGTATGAAATCTCGTCTGACATTTTTGTTGATAATTTTGTTAAGCATGGTTAGTGTCGGCAGGTGCGAACGAATCAAGGACATAGTTGATATACAGGGTGTCCGCAGCAACCCGCTGACCGGCATAGGGCTGGTCATAGGCCTTGCAGGGACAGGTGACAGCACACTACCTTCTCAGCAGATGCTGACCAATGTACTGAGAAATTCGGGGCTGGTACTTTTGCCCACCGATCTGAAAGGCGGCAACATCGCCATCGTTATGGCAACCGCTGAATTGGGGCCGTTTGCCCGAGAGGGTTCCCGCATAGACGTAGATGTATCTTCGATAGGAGATGCCAAGAGTCTTCAGGGCGGAACGCTTTTACCGACGCCGCTGGAAGGTCTTGACGGGCAGGTTTATGCCGTGACGCAGGCAGTCGGGCTTTCGCTTGGCGGCTGGACGGCAACAGGCGATAAGGCCTCCATTACAAAGAACCATCAGACGGTCGGACGGATACCGAACGGGGCAACTGTCGAAAAAGAAGAAATAGCTACCTTTGTCGAGTATGCCGCAGGTGAAAGGGTAATAACGCTCAATCTCAGGAATAGTGATTTCGCGACCGCAGAGCAGATAAGCAAAACAATAAACAAATCTTATCCTGATAGTACGGCTGTCGCAGATGCAGGGACCATTAAAGTCAGGATACCCGCGGTAATAAATCAGGCGGGTATAGCCGGCTTTATCGACAACATCACCAAAGGCGACGTAAAGGTTGATGTTCCAGCAGTAGTGGTTATCAACGAGCGGACGGGAACGATAGTGGTCGGGGAAAACGTAGGCATATCAGCGGTAGCGATTTCGCAGGGCAGCCTGGTTATTAAAGTCAAGGAAAGCGCAAATGTTTCCCAGCCTACAGCGTCTTTCTCTGATTCCGGTACGACGGTGGTGGTGCCAGACACAATCATAGGGGTTGAGGATAAACAGGCGTATCTGATTCCTGTTCAGAAGACAGTTACCGTTGCAGAGCTGGCCAGGACCCTCAACGCAATAGGTGCCACGCCGCGGGACCTTATTGCAATTTTTAACGCATTGAAAAAAGCAGGCGCCCTCCAGGCAAAACTTGAAATAATGTAAGGATAATTTGATGGAAGTCGGCAAATTATTATTGACCGGCGTTGTTTCGTCGCCTTCGCCTCTTGAAGATGCGGGCAAAATCGAAGGCGCTTCGGATGAACGAAAAAAACAGATAGCAAAAGACTTTGAGTCAGTCCTGCTGACCAAGGTTCTGGATGAAATGAAAAACACAATCGGAAACTGGGGCTCGGAAGAGGAAGACGGTGCTTCAGAGCAGGTCAAGGGATTATTCTGGATGTACCTTGGAAATGATATTTCGAATAACAGCGGCGTGGGATTGTGGAAGGATATATATAAATCTTTGAATGAATCGGCAGGTGCAGATACAAACGCCAAGCCATTGGATAAGAGAATATGAACGCAGAAGCGATAGAGATAGAAAGTAAAGTTGATGAACTGCTGACCATCCTCGACAGGGATATTGAGCATATACAGCAAAGCCTGTTGCGGCTCAATGAACTGCGAGAATTGGTTATCAAGCGTGATGAGGTCTTGCTTGGCAGGCTGCTTGAAAGCATCCAGGCCGAGTCGGATATTTATGCAGCCAACGAGCAGAAACGTCAGGTGATAAGAAAAACCTTAGCCGATTTGCTCGGATTTAGCATTGAGCAAATGACCCTGTCTAAACTTGAGCAGTCGCTGTCAATGGAGAAAAAAGCTGAAGTTTCATGGAGAAAAATAAAATTAAGGCTGCTGGCAGGTCAACTGAAGAAGGAACATTTAAGTGCGGCGATGCTTTTGACGGAATGTGCCAGGTTCAACCGGCTACTTTTGAATGGCATTTTAGGCCGGGCCAATCACGATACGGTTATGTATGATTCGAGCGGGTCAAGCAAACGGCAGTCGGATACGGCTTTTATGAGTTTAAATTTTTGAGGGTGCGGTTTGCGAAACCCTCGGAACCATGTGGAATTGTTATCTGAACGGGATTAACGAATGTCTAATTTTGACATAGGTCTAAGCGGTTTAACTACGGCGCAGAAGGCGCTTGATGTTATCGGCAATAACATCGCCAATGCCGCTACTGAGGGCTATCACCGCCAGCGAATAGAGCTGACGCCGGCTTATGCTTCGCAAAGCAGTACTGTTATGACAGGCGGCGGTGTCGATGTGGCCGGCGTCAAGAGAATGATCGACACCCTTCTTGAAGACGAAATTCTTCGCCAGCAGTCCTCGCAGGCACAGGTTTCGCAGGAACTTACAACCATGAAGACCGTTGAAAGTGCCTTTGGTGAACTTTCAACGGAAAGTGGCGGTCTAAATGCGGCGATAGACAATTTTTTCAATGCGATGCAGGACCTTAGCGCTCATTCCGGCGAAAGTATCTGGCAGAATAAGGCGTCGACTGCTGCTGATGCGATGGCCAGCCAGTTCAGGACGTTGGGGGTTTTTTTGACCACAATGGAATTGCAGATTCAGTCAGAGGCAGAGAATAACGTAGAACAGTCTAATACGCTGATAACACAGATAGCAGAATTGAACGGAAACATTGAAAGGATGGAGATAGGCGGTAGTCAGGCCAGTAATCTGCGCGACCAGCGAGACCAGTGCGTTACGGAACTGTCAAAACTTATCGGTGTGCAGACCGTGAGCAGAGAATATGGTATGGTCGATGTCGTTGCCGGTGGAATACCGGTAGTAACAGGTACTTCCACTACCAAACTGGAGGTTGGGTTGAATGAAGACGGCAAAATTGGGGTCGGTATGGCGGGTACATACACTTATAATACTGATTTGCAGGGTGGACAGCTCGGCGGATTGTTGTCGCTGAAAAACGAGCTTGTAAGCAATGTTCACAATGACCTCAATGATTTGGCGAGTTCCCTGATACAGCAGGTAAATCAGTATCATATTCAGGGCGTGGGGTCACAAGGGTCATTTGATGAACTGACTGGCGGGGTGATGACCAGCCAAAGTCTGGTCGATTTCGAACCGCCTGTAACCGACGGCAAAATTTATATAAGGGTTACAAATACCGGCACAGGGGAAATAAGCCGCGAGGAAATTGATGTTGATGCATCGACGGATACGTTAAGCACGCTGGCGGCCAAAATTTCGGGAGTTACCGGCCTGACAGCTTCGGTTGATTCTTCAAAGTTGCATATTCAGGCGGACACCAATTACAAATTTGATTTTTTGCCTGCGGTTTTGCCATCGCCTTCTGCCCAAAATCTGACAGGCACATCTGTGCCGGCTGTATCAGTATCCGGTGTCTATACCGGCACGGAAAATCAGACCTTTCAGTTTACGGCCATAGGCACAGGTTTGGTAGGTAACGGTTCATTACAGCTTGAGGTCAAGAATGGTGCAGGCGAAGTGGTTACCACTTTTAATATCGGCTCAGGTTATGCGGCTGGCGATAAGCTTGATTTAGGTAACGGCATAAAGGTAACCATCGGCACAGGCGATCTGAATTATGGGGATACCTTTGACGTTGACGCATTTGGCAGCACCGATACTTCCGGGGTTTTGGCAGCGGCTGAAATCAATACAATCTTTTCAGGCAGTGATGCTTCGACGATAACTGTTGCCTCGGATATAGCCGACAACCCGGCACGCATAGCAACTGCCCTCGGGTCGGATATGACAGACAATACCAATATTTTGCGACTGGCAGCCTTAAAAGACCAGAATATGAGCGACCTGAAAGATAGGACACTCGGAGATTTTTACCGCCAGATAGTTACCGATATCGGTCAGGATATTTCTATTAAACAGACTAAGCAGGATAACGTGCAGGCAATGGTACAGAACCTGTCTAACCAGCAAAGTCAGATAAGCGGCGTCAATGTCAATGATGAGGCGGCACAGATGATGGTATTTCAGCAGATGTTTCAGGCGATGGCCAAATATATCAACACCATTCAAACATCGATGTCTTCGCTTATGGACCTGCTTTAATAATGCCGAGGATATTTAATGAGTGGAACACTAAACAGCATCTATAACAATGTGAGCTTTGCTCTGAACCTTCAATTTGATGCGTTGAATCGTTTGCAGGAACAGGCATCCACAGGTTCGAGGGTAAACAGGGCTTCCGACGCCCCATCTTCGGCATACCAGATTCTGGGGCTTAACTCGCAGGGTAGAGAGCTTACTAATTACACCAATAATCTGGCGAATGTTTCCGATATGTTGAATAGTTCTTCAGCCGTCATTGGGAGTATGTCGTCGTCATTGGTAAATGTTAAGACGCTTATAACCCAGATTTCCAGCGGTACCTACGACGAAACTGCTCGGAAAAGAACCGCAGAAGGAATAAATGATATACTTGAGCAGATTGTTTCATCGGCCAATACTAAAAATATGAACACGTACCTTTTCGCAGGGAGTAATACAGGGTCGGCTCCTTATGTTGTCCAGCGTACCAACGGGGAAATTACACAGGTAACTTATCATGGCAGCGGCGAAGAAAGAAATGTTGAAGTTGCACCGGGGATAAATGCTGCGGCCTTTATGGTGGGGGACAGTATCTTTCGCTGTGATGACCAGGGCCAGCCGGAGTTTACGGGTGATACCGGCGTCAAGGCGGGGACGGGTACATCGAGCGTAAAAGGGTTTACCTGGCTGAAGGTGGTTAATGACGGCAGCAATTACAAATTATCCATCGATGACGGGGCAAGTTATGTAACGGTACCTGCCGGCGGCGAGACCAATCAGGCCGTAACAGATTCGAGAACAGGTCAGGTGCTGTATGTTGATACAACCGGAATAACCAGTACCGGCGTTGAACTGGTAAGTATGTCGGGAACGCACGATATATTCAACACCCTTATCACCATCCGGGACATACTTGCAAATAAAAATGGTCTTCCCGATGCCCAGCTTCAGACTCTCAGAGAAAATTCATTGGGTGCTCTCGATGAGGTGAGCAATCTTCTGCTCCAGGGTTCGGTTTCGGTTGGTTCGAAAATAGGGTTTTTAGAGAATCTCAAAAATAACCTCACTGACTTAAAGGGCAATACTGCGGACAGTACAACGCGTCTTCAGGAGGCTGATATTGCCCAGATTGCTATAGATATCTCCCGACATCAGACCCTGTATCAGATGTCGCTGTCGGTAGCCGGCAAAATGATGTCTGTTTCGCTACTGGATTTCATTACGTAACCGGTTGAAAACGGGGGTTGATACGTAATTTTGACGGTAATTAAACCGTCTTATGTTTGATATTTATACAAGTTTTGTACCTGCGTTTGCAAAACAACAAATAAAGGCCAATTTTGGCTGGCGGCACGGAATTTGCTGATATTGACTTATATGGTTATTGTGCGCCAAGGCTATAAAGTTTACCCGCTTTGCGGGAATGAGAATTGACAGGAGAATAACCGATGGCAATGGATACAAATTCAAGTTATTACCAGAAGGGCCTCGAATTGGCCGAGGCCGGCAGACATCAGGACGCACTTGCTTTTATTCAGGAACATCTTCGCACATCGCCCGATGATGCGCAGGCCATGAACGATGCCGGCGCAATTCTTCATTGCCTTGGCCGCTCAAGTGAGGCCGTCAATCATTTTGTCAAGGCACGAATCCTTTGCAATGACAGCGCTGAGATAACTTGGAACCTCGTGGAGGCGTATCTTGCAACCGCAAGGGCGGAGGAGGCATCACAGCTTTTTAATGAAATGGAACAAAGGGGGCTGCTCAATGCCGATGTTCTTAACAGGACCGCTGGTATTTTTGCCGACCAGGGCAATAAGGCACAGGCGATTGAGATGCTGCTTTGGTCATTGCAGATTATGCCCGAGCAGGAGGTTCTTAATCGCATGATTGACGTGATAAAGGGCAAACGCCCAAAGATAGCTTTTTTCTGTGGCGGCGACGGCCCGACATTTCTTAATGACATTCTCGATTTTGTCAGGAATCGTTTTGAAGTTCGGATTTTCGAAGGCAAAACGGAACAGGAACTTTACGAACTGATGAAGTGGAGCGATATTTCGTGGTTTGAGTGGTGCACCAACCTTGCGGTAATAGCGTCAAAGATGCCGAAGGTCTGCAGGAATATCATTCGGCTTCATCGGTATGAGGCCTATGAACCATGGCCGCAGCAGGTTGACTGGACCAACATAGATATGCTTATTACTGTCGGCAACAGCTTTACCAGGGATGCGCTTCTGAGTAGAGTTCCAGACCTTGAAGCCAGGACGCAAATGGTTACGATTCCAAACGGTGTAAATCTTGAAAAGTTCACATTTATAAATCGCCGGCCGGGCAAAAACATCGCCTTCCTGGCCAACCTCAGAATGGTAAAGAACCCAGGATGGCTGTTGCAGTGTATGCAGAAGCTGCACTATATAGACCCAGGCTATCGTCTGTTTTTCGGCGGCATATTCCAGGATATGGTACTTGAGCAGTATGTCAGGCACATGGTACAGACACTTAACCTAACCGATGTGGTGTTCTTTGACGGCTGGCAGAAAGATGTAAACTCCTGGCTGGCGGACAAACATTATGTAGTTTCGACAAGTATCATAGAAAGCCAGGGCATGGGATTATTGGAGGCAATGGCCTGTGGATTGAAGCCGGTCATCCATAATTTCCCTGGTGCAGGCCAGATTTTCCACTCGGAGTTTTTGTTTAACATCGCTGAGGAATTCTGCACCAAGATTCTTTCTGATAGTTACGAACCGCAGCGATATCGTAAATTTGTTGAAGACAACTACTCATTGAAGAATCAGTTAAGAAGTATCAATTTTATTTTCAATCAGTTCGAAATGGAAATAGATTTGCAGCGGATTACGGTGCCCAGACCAGATTTGCGGCTGGTAAACACCGAAAAGAACAGTTCGCCTGCGGAGTTCAGCAATCTCGTATTTGAAAACAGCAGACTTTAATTTAAAATTCGAAAATATCCGACGGCTTTTAAATGGCGGAAAACTATGATAAAATCGGCGGGCCGATGGTCAGCGTGCTGGTACCGACCTTTAATCGGCCCGGGTATTTAGCACTGGCATTGGAAAGCGTTCTGCGCCAAAGCTACAAAAACCTTCAGATTATTGTCATCAACGACGGCGGAACCGACGTAAGCGACATAATCAAATCTTTCGACGATTCGCGATTGATATTTATCAACAGGAAAGAAAACAGGGGCAAGGCCTTTTCACTCAATG